>JAEEYN010000176.1 GCA_016288175.1 Bacillota bacterium
CCAGCATCGAGGACGCTCCCGTTGAAGCGACCATCGACGGCGAGATCGTCGACGCAAAGAAATAAGAAATAATCGACGGAACTCCCGAAGCGGCGTTAACGCGCCGCTTCTTGTTTTTTCTTTTGTCCTTTTATCCCCTTCGTCCTTCCGCGCTCCGCATTTTTGTTTTCCGCGGCGCATATGCTTTTGCATCGGATCGGGCGGCGCTGCCGCGGAAAGGAGAAGGAATGAAAAGAAAAAAGAGCGGAAGGACCTTGCCCCCGCGTTTATGGCTCCTTTTCGGAGCGCTGATCGCTTTCGCCGCGAGCGTCGGGCTCGTCGCGCTGACGGCGCTTTTGCTTCAAAAGCAGGTCATCGGCTTCGAAACGGTCCGCTTCATCAACCCCGGCATCAAGGTCGTCTGCGCCGTGCTCGCCGGTTTTCTCGGGACCCGCCGGACGGAGAAGCGCGGCTGGCTCTTCGGCGCGGTGAGCGGGATCATTTACATCGTTTTCACAACGGTCGTTTTTTCGCTGCTCTCCGGCGGCTTTGCGCTCGGAACGGGCAATCTTGCCGACCTCGCGATGTGCGCCTTCGCCGGCATGCTCGGCGGGATGCTGCGAAGCATCGTCCGCAGGTAAGCGCCCGCGGTTTCGGCCGCGTCCTCCCCGGCAGGCACAGATACAAAATGCAATCAAAAACCGGCAATGACGGTATTGAACTGTTTTCCGTTTTGTTGTATAATTAAATATGTATATGTGGTATCAGCCGCCCGCCTGTTTTAAAGGCGGAGGCGAGGCGTGTCCCGGCCCGAGAGGCGTTCACGCTCCGCCTGCGCCGAGGGCTTATTGCCGGACGGGAGGCCGCCGCCGGAGGAACGGACTTTGGTTATCTATCGCAAATCGAAATACTATACGGAGGAACCGGGGCAGTATTCCCTGCCCGGGGTGTCGCCCCTGCTCAGCCGCGCCCTGTCGGCCCGCGGCGCCGTCACGCCCGAGCAGATCGAGCGGTTTCTGCATCCCTCCCCCGCCGATTTCCACGATCCCTTCCTTCTTCCGGATATGGACAAGGCCGTCGCAAGGATCCGCCTTGCGCTCGAAACGAAGGAAAAGATCTGCGTTTTCGGCGATTACGACGTTGACGGCATCTGCTCCACGGCGATGCTGACGGACTATTTCCGCTCCGTCGGCGCGGACATCGTTTACCACATCCCTTCAAGGAGCGAAGAGGGCTACGGCATGAGCGCCGCCGCCGTCGAAAAGCTCTATAAGCAGGGCGTCGGATTGATCATAACCGTCGACAACGGCATTTCCGCCGCGGAGGAGATCCGCCGCTGCAGCGAGCTCGGCGTCGACGTTATCGTGACCGACCACCATATCCCGCCGGAGACCATGCCCGACTGCGCTGCCGTGGTCTGCCATACCGTCCCCGGCAGCCGCTATCCGAATTCGATCCTCTGCGGCGCGGGCACGGCGTTCAAGCTGCTTCAGGCGCTTGCCGGCCTCGACGCCGCAATGAAATACATTTCCCTTGCGGGGCTCGCCTCCGTTGCGGACGTTGTTCCGCTCCTCGACGAAAACCGGACCTTCGTTAAGCTCGGCCTCGCCGCTGTCAACGAAGGCCGCTGCTGTCCCGGCCTCACCCGCCTTCTCGAAAGCATCCCGACCGCGAAAAAGCCTTATAACGCCTGCAATCTCGGTTTCGCCGTCGCGCCGAGGCTCAACGCCTCCGGACGCATGAGCGACGCATCCCTTTCCGTTGAGCTGTTCCTGACGGACAGCATCGAAAGGATGGACGGCATCATCGCGGAGCTGAACAGGCTGAACGAGCTTCGGCAGCAGGACGAGGTGGGGATACTGAATGACGTGCTCGGCATGCTCTCGGGCTGCGATCTTTCCGATACCCGCGCGATCGTTCTGATGAAAAAAGATTGGAACGGCGGCGTTATCGGAATCGCCGCTTCACGCATCCTCGAAATGTTCCACCGCCCGACGATCCTCTTCTGCGAGGTCAACGGCGTTTTGAAGGGCTCCGCCCGTTCGATCGACGGAGTCAATATCCACGATGCGCTGTCTTCGCTTCAGGATTGCTTCATCCGCTTCGGCGGGCACGCGAAGGCCGCCGGCGTCACGATGGACGAAGCACGGTTCGACGAATTCCGCGAAAAGCTCAACGCGTATCTGCGATCCGCTTTCCCCGATTCCGCATTCTCTGCAAGCAAGGATTACGAGTTCGAGATCCCTCTCGAGATGGTCAGCGGAGATCTGATCGCGGAATTCTCAATGCTCGCTCCGTTCGGCGAATGCAATCCCTCCCCCGTTTTCCGCTCCCGCGGCGTTGAGATCAGCCGCCTGAGGCGCTTCGGGAACGACGCGCAGCATACCCGCATGGAGGCGCGAAGCGGCCAAAGCTGCCTGGAAGCCGTCTGGTTCTGCTCCGGGCCGTATTTCAAATCCCTTCTCAGCGCCGAAAAAGTGGACGTGCTGTACACGCCGACCATCAACAAATGGTGCGGGAACGAGGGAATCCAGCTGCGCATCAAGTGGGCGCAGGCGGAATATCCCACCGACGCGGAAGCCTTCATCGAAAACGGGATGTGGAATTTCTGCGACGCTCTCGTTGAAAATTCCGGCCAGATCGCCGAGCCTTCCGCAGACGAAAGCATCCCCTTTGCCGATTTCTCCCTCGCGGAGATATTCTCGAGCCGGATCTCCGGCATCCTCGCTCTCGCCTTCTCGCCGGAAGGCGCAAAGAGGGCCATCGCGGACATCACTTCGAGCAGGCTGAACGTCAGCATCTGCTTCGGCTGCGCCGCCGACAGCCCTGTCTGCGATAATTCCCTTCTGATCGCGCCGAAGCTCGGCACCCTGCCCCCCGCGGGCTATAGGCTC
>JAEEYN010000027.1 GCA_016288175.1 Bacillota bacterium
GGCTTTGGTGAGGTCGATGAACTCCGTGTTCTCGGGGAGATCCCTTTCGGGAGTGAATCCGGTGAAGTGGTATTCCGCTTTGTTTGCGCCGCAAACGAGATTCGTTGCTCCGACAAGGGATTTATCGAACAGCACTGTCGCCTTGGTCTCAAGGCCGACGGGGCCGATATTGCCGGCTGCGAGGTTCGCGTTCTCGATATCTATCGCGGGATGGATCTCGCTCTTAAGATAGTTGGTCAGCTTTGTTTCGTTGACTTCCCTGTCACCGCGGCAGAAGATCAGAACGTAGGAATCATCGGTATTCTTTTGGTAGACAACTGCCTTGCAGGACTTATCGGCGCTCATGTGAAGCATTTCACCGACTTCCTCGATCGTCTTTGCTTCGCCGGTGAAGACTTCCGTCAGAGGCAGAAGCTCCGCATCGGCGGTGTTTTCAGTGATCGCTTCGCAGGCTTCCATATTTGCGCGGAAACCGCATTCCGGACAGAAGACGATGGAATCCTCACCGATCTCGGTCAGAAGCATGAATTCATGGCTGACTTTACCGCCCATCATGCCGCTGTCGGATTTAACGGCAAGCACTTCGGGGACGCCAGCACGGGCATAGATGCGTTCATATGCGCGGAAAGCACGCTCGTAGTATTTCTCAAGGTCCTCCTGGGTGGTATGGAAGGAATACGCGTCCTTCATCGTGAACTCGCGTACGCGGATCAGACCGCCTCTTGCGCGGGGTTCATCGCGGAACTTGGTCTGGATCTGATAGATCATGAACGGATACTTCTGATAAGTACCTGCAACGTTCATCGCCATCTGAACGGCTGCTTCCTCGTGCGTCATGCCGAGAACCATGTCCGCTCCGCTCCTGTCTTTGAACCGGAGAAGTTCCTTGCCGATCGATTCAAAGCGGCCGGATGACTGCCAAAGCGTTGCCGGCATAACGACAGGGAAAAGAACTTCCTGGCCGTCGATCGCATCCATTTCCTCGCGAAGGATCGCTTCGATCTTATTCTGGATCCTCTTCGTGGGAGTGAAAAGCGAGTAAATGCCGTTGCCAACCTGCTTCATGTAGCCGCCCCTTGTCATGAGGTTCTGGCTTTCGATATCGTAAGCGCGCTCTTTGAATCTTTCGCCGAGAATATTCCTAACCTTCATATTTCCCCCAATTGGATTTTTCTTTATTAAGTCCGCGGAGCCGCCCGGAAACGGGCAGCTCCGGTTTTGTGTTCATTTGCTTAAGCCTTCATCAATACATACCGGCTCCGCCCATTGCGGCGGGATCCGGAGTCTCGGGCTTCGGGATATCGCAAACGATGCTCTCGGTGGTAAGGACCATAGCGGCAACGGAAGCGGCATTCTGAAGAGCGCTCCTCGTGACCTTAGTCGGGTCGATGATTCCCTTGTCGACCATCATGCCGTATTCGTTCTTTGCTGCGTCATAGCCGTAACCGGGCTTGCCGGCGGCACGGACGTTTGCGATTATAACGCTGCCCTCAAGACCGGCGTTGACGGCGATCTGGCGGAGAGGCTCCTCAAGAGCGCGGACGATGATGGAGATGCCGGTCTTGTAATCGCCTTCTGCGTTGGTTTCGAGCGCCTTGACACGGTCGATAACGTTTACGAGCGCAATACCGCCGCCGGGGACAATGCCCTCTTCAACAGCGGCGCGGGTCGCGTTGAGCGCGTCCTCGATGCGCATCTTGATCTCCTTCATCTCGGGTTCTGTCGCAGCGCCGACGGCGATAACGGCAACGCCGCCCGCCATCTTCGCAAGACGCTCCTGGAGCTTTTCCTTATCGTAATCGGAAGTCGTTTCGGCGATCTGGGAACGGATCTGCTTTACGCGAGCTTCGATCTCCTCCTTGGAGCCTGCGCCTTCGACGATTGTGGTGCTGTCCTTATCGACGCGGACCTGACGGGCTGTGCCGAGCATATCGACCGTGGTCTCTTTGAGATCCATGCCGAGCTCATCGGAAACGACCTGACCGCCGGTCAGAACCGCGATATCCTTCAGCATTTCCTTGCGGCGATCGCCGAAGCCGGGTGCCTTGACCGCAACGCAGGTGAAGATGCCGCGGAGCTTATTGACAACGAGGGTCGCAAGCGCGTCGCCTTCGACGTCTTCGGCAATAATGAGGAGCTTCCTGCCCTGCTGAGCGATGGGTTCGAGGATCGGGAGGATCTCCTGAATGTTGCTGATCTTCTTCTCGGTGATGAGAATGTAGGGATTCTCGAGGACCGCTTCCATCTTATCGGAATCGGTGACCATGTAGGCGGAAGCATAACCGCGGTCGAACTGCATGCCTTCGACAACGTTGAGCTCGGTCTTCATGGACTTGCCTTCCTCGATGGTGATAACGCCGTCCTTACCGACCTTCTCCATTGCGTCGGAGATAAGAGCGCCGACCTTCTCATCGGATGCGGAGATCGCAGCGACCTGCGCGATCTTCTTTTTGCCGACGACCTTCTTACTCATGTCCTTAAGACCGTTGACAGCTTCTTCAACAGCAGCTTCGATGCCCTTGCGAAGAACCATCGGGTTTGCGCCGGCAGCGACGTTCTTCATGCCCTCGCGGACGATCGCCTGTGCGAGAAGCGTTGCGGTGGTGGTTCCGTCGCCTGCGACATCGTTGGTCTTTGCGGCAACTTCGCGGACGAGCTGTGCACCCATATTTTCGAAAGGATCCTCAAGCTCGATCTCCTTGGCGATGGTGACGCCGTCATTGGTGATCAGCGGAGCGCCGTACTTCTTTTCGAGAACGACGTTGCAGCCTTTGGGTCCGAGAGTGATTTTAACGGTATTTGCGAGGGTATTGAGGCCCGTTTCGAGTGCGCGGCGAGCTTCTTCGCCATGCTTGATCTGTTTTGCCATAACTAAAACTCCTTTACGATTCTTTTTGTCCGGTCAATTGCCGGAATCTTTATTCGACAACAGCGAGAATATCGTTTTGGCGGACGATGATGTATTCAACACCGTCGAGCTTGACCTCGTTGCCTGCATATTTCGAGTAGATGACCTTGTCGCCGGGCTTAACGGTCATTTTGACTTCCTTTCCGTCAACAAGACCGCCGGGGCCGACAGCGACGACTTCCGCCATCTGCGGCTTTTCCTTGGCGTTGCCTGCAAGAATAAGACCGCTCTTTGTGGTCTCTTCCATCTCGCAGCTCTTGATCACAACTCTGTCAAACAAAGGTCTGAGTTTCATAAATCTGCCTCCTTAGGTTTTCCTGCAGCCGGTCACGGGCAGCAGTCTGCCCTGTTCGGCTGCTATAATTATTTCCGATATGTATTATATTCAAGCTTAAAATTATGTCAAGCCGCATCAGCTCTTTGAAACAATATATATCCAAAACTGCCAAAATAGTGTTGAAATCTCTAGAACAATCGTTTATAATGCTAACCGAAATTTCAAGAAAGGAGGCCGCATCGGCATGACCGTTAAATTCATCGATTTGCTCTCAGCTATCAGCGCAAAGGTATCAGTATGCCTTTTTGATAATTGTGCGGCCGGAGGTGGCTTTTAACAGCCCGACTTTCATTATTCGAGGATGATTCGAGCCGCACGCAAAAGCGTTACGGCTCGTTTTTTATTATCCATCCTCGAAAAGTCGGCAAAAAGCCGGAGGAAATACTGCAATGAACAGCGAAACTAAAAAGAAAAAGACAAAAGCGGAACTTAAGAAAGAGCGCGCGGGTAAGCGCAGACTGCTTTCAGAAGCATTCCGCGGAACATACGGGCACTTTATCCTCGGGACCGTCGGGATCCTGATGGCGATCATTTCCGCGTATTGCGTGCCTCTGATCACGAGTTTTACGATCGACTACGTTCTGATCGATTATGCCGAAACCGGATATCAGGGCGGCATAGTCGTTGCGCCTTGGATCGAGAAAATCATTGCTGGCTTCGGCGGCAAACAGTTCCTGATCGATCATCTGTATATCATGGGCATCGCGCTCGTTCTGATGACAGCGCTGAACGCTTTTTCCGTATACCTCAGAAGAAGCGAAGTCGCAAAGGGCTCCGAGCTCATGGCATACAATTTCAGAACGAAGCTCTACCATCACCTCGCGAATGTGCCCTACGATTATTTCAAGCATATTTCGAGCGGTGATGTCATCCAGCGCTGCACATCGGATGTCGATACGATCCGCCGCTTTGTGCAGAACCAGCTGCTCGAGATCCTTCGAACGGTGTTCATGATAATCGTCGCTGCGGTAATCATGTTCTCGATGAACGCGAAGCTGGCTCTGATCTCGGTCATGATCATGCCGTTCCTCGCCGTTGCTTCATTTATTTACTGCAAGGGAGTCAAGAAGAACTTTACGCTTGTTGACGAAGCGGAGGGCGCTCTCAGCGCCGCGATCCAGGAGAACGCTTCCGGAATCCGTGTTGTCCGCGCTTTCGGACAGCAGAAATCGGAGATGGATTCCTTCACAGAAAAGAACGCAGATTACTCAAAAAAGTCGCTGAAGCTCAACAATATCATGGCTTACTTCTGGGGCTGTTCGGATTCGTTCGGCTATATTCAGATCGGTATCAGCCTTGTTTTCAGCATCGTGTTTGTCCTCAGAAAAGAAATCTCGATCGGCGAACTGCTCGTCTTCTCAAGCTACACATCGATGCTTGTCTGGCCCGTACGACAGCTCGGAAGGATCCTCGCTGACCTTGAAAAAGCGGGCGTTTCACTCGGAAGGCTCAATGAGATTGTAGAATCTCCGCTTGAGGAAGAACCCGGTAAAGCGCTTACTCCCGAGATCCGCGGCGCTGTTGAGTTCAGAAATGTCGGTTTCGGCTACGAAGACGGACAGGAAGTTCTTAAGGATATCAGCTTCAAAGCTAACCCGGGAGAAACGATCGCAATCCTCGGCAGCACAGGCTCCGGTAAATCGAGCCTTGTTCAGCTCCTTCAGCGGCTCTATACCGCGCGCGAAGGCGAGATCCTTATCGACGGCGTTAATGTTAACGATATCGAGCGGCATCATCTGCGCCGCAATATCGGCATTGTTCTTCAGGAACCGTTTCTTTATTCGAGGACGATCATGGAAAACGTACGCATCGTCAGACCGGATGCTCCAGTTGAGGATGTCTACGAGGCAGCCGGGGTTGCTTCCGTTCACGACGTCATCATGAGCTTCGAAAAAGGTTACGACACAGTCGTCGGCGAAAAAGGCATCACCCTCTCCGGCGGACAGAAGCAGAGAGTCGCGATCGCTCGAATGCTGATGCAGAAAGCCCCGATCATCATTCTCGACGACTCAATGAGCGCCGTCGACACGGAGACCGACGCAGCGATACGCGATGCGCTTCATGCACGGCGCGACGGCTGCACAACATTCATAATTTCACACCGCATCACAACGCTTTCCCGCGCGGATAAGATCCTTGTGCTTGAAGGCGGAAGGCTCGTTCAGATGGGTACTCACGAGGAACTCATTAAGCAGGACGGTCTTTATAAGCGAATTGCGGATATCCAAAACCTGCTTGAAGATGAATTCCTGCAGGATGAAGGAAAGGAGGCGAATGAGTAATGGAAGAACTCACTACAAGCGCTCTCAAAGAAGAAGAATTCAGCAAAAAGATCGACCTGAAGATTTGGAAAAGGCTTCTCAGATACGCGCTCAGATATAAGGGTATTTTCATCGGCGTCATTCTGCTGATGCTGTTCTGCGCGGCGATCGACATCATCTATCCTCAGCTGACGAGATACGCGATCGATAGCATCATCGCAAAGGGCGAAGACGGTTTTTCCTCGATCGTTCCTTTCGGGATCGCGTACCTTCTGCTGATCGTTCTTCAGGGCATCTCCGTTATCGGATTCATCATGCTCTGCGGAAAGCTCGAACTCAAAATGGCTTACGATATCCGTCAGGATGCGTTCAGAAAGCTTCAGCAGCTCTCGTTCTCATACTATGACAAGACCGCTGTCGGCTACATCATGGCGCGAATGGTCGGCGATATTCCCCGCCTTTCCGAAATGATCGCATGGAGCCTTACCGATATTTTCTGGTCGACGGGCTATATTATCGGCTGTATCTGCTTCCTTCTCGGAATGAACTGGAAACTCGGTCTGCTTGTGCTGACAGTTCTGCCGCCTCTCGCTGTTATCAGCGTCTGGTTCCAGCGCAGGATCCTTAAGCAGCACCGTATCGTCCGCAAGCAAAATTCCCGAATCACAAGCGCTTTCAACGAAGGCATCATGGGAGCCGTAACGACGAAGACCCTTGTTCGCGAGGAACGCAGCTTCGAAGAATTCAAATCCGAAGCAGGCACGATGAAGAAAGCATCCGTCCGCGCTGCGGTGCTTTCGGCGATGTTCACGCCGATCGTTATGACGCTCGGCTCGATTGCAACTGCGATCGCTCTTTACGCCGGCGGCCGCACCGTTATCGCACCGACTATCTTCGGCGCCTCGATGACAATCGGCGTGCTCTCTTCGTTTATCGCGTACTCCACAAACCTGTTCGACCCGATGCAGCAGCTTGCCGGTATATTTGCGGAGATGCAAAGCGCACAGGCAAGCGCAGAACGCGTTATCTCGCTGCTCGATACTCCCTGCGAGATCACCGACAGCGATGAGATCATCGCAAAGTACGGCGATTGCTTCGATCCGAAGAGGGAAAACTGGGAAGATATCAACGGTGAAGTCGAGTTCAGGAATGTTTCGTTTGCTTATAAGGAAGGCGAATCCGTCCTTAAGGATTTCAACCTTAAAGTCAGAAGCGGCGAAACAATCGCACTCGTCGGCGAAACCGGTGCGGGTAAGAGCACAATCGTAAACCTTGTCTGCCGATTCTATGAGCCTACGGAAGGCAGCATACTTATCGACGGTGTCGATTACAGAAAGCGCAGTCAGCTCTGGCTGCAGGACCGTCTCGGCTATGTTCTTCAGTCGCCGCATCTGTTTTCCGGCACGATCCGCGACAATATTCGCTACGGACGCAAGGACGCTACGGAGAAAGAAGTCATTCGCGCTGCAAAGCTCGTTCACGCCGATGATTTCATCACGGAGCTTGAAAAAGGCTACGATACTGAGGTCGGCGAAGGCGGCGCAAGGCTCTCAACGGGCCAAAAACAGCTGATCAGCTTCGCCCGAGTGATCCTCGCGGATCCGCGTATCTTCGTGCTTGACGAAGCAACGAGCTCGATCGACACTGAGACCGAGGCGCTGATCCAGAACGCGATCGGAACTGTTCTTGAAAACCGCACAAGCTTCATCGTCGCTCACAGGCTTTCGACGATCCGTTCCGCAGACAGGATCCTTGTTATCCGAGGCGGCAGGATCACCGAGGCCGGCACCCATAAGGAACTGCTGAAGCTCAAAGGTTATTACTATGACCTGTACACAACGCAGTTCGCGGAAAACAGCACTCAAAAGGTTTTGAAGGATCGGTAATGATCGAACTTCCGGCAAAATTTAAAGAACGAATGAAAGCGCAGCTCGGGGCGGAATACGGTGACTTTATCGCTGCCTACGACCGCCCTGCCGTGCGCGGTCTTCGCGTAAACACGCTGAAGGTCGGCATGGAGCGCTTCCTTTCGCTCTGCCCATGGGAAACAGAACCGTCGGAAACATATGAAGAAGGGCTTGTTTTGGTCGGCGAAGCCGAACATATCGGCACTCACCCCTATCACATTGCCGGACTCTTCTATATGCAGGAACCGAGCGCGATGAGCGTTATCGCAGAAGCGGAGATCGAGCCCGGAATGAAGGTGCTCGACCTTTGCGCTGCGCCGGGCGGAAAGAGCGGAGCCGCAGCGGCGAAGCTTGACGGAAAAGGTCTTCTTGTTTCAAACGAGATCGTACCGAGCCGCGCAAAGCAGCTCGCAAGAAATCTTGAACGGCTCGGAATCGTTAACGCAGTTGTCACAAGCGCGCATCCGGATGCGATCGCCGAATCGCTTCCCTGCTTTTTTGACAGAGTAATCGTTGATGCGCCATGCTCGGGAGAAGGAATGTTCCGAAAGGATCCGACAGCCATTGCCGAATGGTCTCCCGAGCATGTCGCTTCCTGCGCCGTTCGCCAGAGCGCGATCCTTGAAAGCGCTGCAAAATGTGTTGCGCCGGGAGGGAAGCTCGTTTATTCCACCTGCACTTTTTCGCCTGAGGAAAACGAAGGCGTTATAGACGGATTCCTGAAGGAGCACGACGATTTCGAGCTTGAGTTTTCAAGAAGGCTGTATCCGCATCTTATCAAGGGAGAAGGCCATTTCTCGGCCAGGCTCGTTCGCAGGTCTTCATCTTTCAAAAGCAATTTGTATAGTAATAAGGTAAGAAAACAGTCTGCGGAAAAGAACGGTATCGTCCGACGCCTGAGTATGCAGGAAACGGCTGCGGTTTCGGAATGCTTCTTCGACACTCTTGAAGGGAAAGTTCCGGATGCTTCGGCATTGAGACTGTTCCGAAACTCGGTTGTTTACTGCCCTTTTGATTATCCGGAATCGTTGCTGAAGCTGCCGCTCGTTTCTTTCGGAATCGAGATCGGCGAGTTATCAAAAAAACACCTGAAACCTTCGCATTCGTTTTTTATGGCGGCGCACGGTTTCAAATACAGATACACGCTCGATTTTCCGGCAGACAGCCGCGAACTGACTGTTTTCCTCGGCGGCAATACGATCGCTGCAGATAACATTCAAGCAAACGGAGTTTTCGTACCAGTAACCGTCGAGGGCTTCCCCGTTGGCTTCGGAAAGATCACCGACGGCGTTCTGAAGAATCACCTTCCGAAAGGATTGCAGATAGGCGCATACAGATAACGCACTCTCAATACAGACGGACCTCCTTTCGGGGGCCTGTTTTCTTTGGATCGGATATCATTTCACTGAAGAGTCCGTATCACATAAAATTATATAAAATGATCATAATACTTGAAAATCTTTGCATTAAGCGTTAAAATATGCTTTTGTGGAAACTATGGGGCATTGTCCCGATCCTAAGGAAAAGGTGTAACTTATATGAACGAAAAGATCCGCAATATTGCGATCATTGCCCATGTCGACCACGGCAAAACCACTCTCGTCGATCAGCTGCTCCGCCAGAGCGGCGTTTTCCGCGCAAATGAACAGGTACAGGAACGAGTTATGGACTCCAACGACCTCGAACGCGAGCGCGGCATAACCATACTTTCCAAAAACACCGCGGTTAACTATAACGGTTACCGCATCAATATTGTCGATACTCCCGGTCACGCGGATTTCGGCGGCGAAGTCGAACGTATTCTGAAAATGGTAGACGGCGTTCTTCTGCTTGTTGACGCATTTGAAGGCTGCATGCCCCAGACACGATTCGTCCTTCGCAAAGCGCTTGAACTCGGCAAAATCCCCGTTGTCGTGATCAACAAGATCGACCGGCCTGGTGCAAGGCCTTTTGAAGTCGTTTCCGAAACTCTCGATCTGTTCCTTGAACTCGGCGCGACTGATGAGCAGTGCGATTTCCCGATCGTTTATGCTTCCGCCAAACAGGGCATTTCCGGCTTCGAACCCGATAAGCTCGAAGATTCGATGAAGCCCGTTTTCGATACAATCATAAATTCCGTACCCTGCCCCCGCGGAGAAAAGGACGGACCGTTCCAACTGCTGATTTCAACAGTCGATTACGACGATTATGTCGGCAGGATCGGCATCGGCAGGATCGAGCGCGGTATTGCAGTCAAGAACCGCACCGTTGCCGTCTGCACCGAAGGCGGCGAACCGAGGGAAGCAAAGCTCTCCCGCCTTTATAAGTTCGAAGGCCTGAAGCGCGTTGAGACGGATTCCGTTGAAGCGGGCGATATCGTCGCGATCGCCGGTATTTCCGGCATCTCGATCGGTGAGACAGTTTGCGATCCGCTGAATATCGAGCCTCTGCCCTTCGTGCATATCGACGAACCCACTGTCAGCATGGATTTTATCGTAAATACAAGCCCCTTCGCAGGACGCGAGGGAAAGTATGTTACGAGCCGCAACCTTCGCGACCGTCTCTTTAAAGAGGTCGAAACGAATGTTTCCATGCGCGTTGAAACAACGGATTCCACGGACGCCTTCAAAGTCAGCGGACGCGGCGAGCTGCATCTTTCGATCCTGATCGAAACGATGCGCCGCCAGGATTACGAATTCTCCGTTTCCCGACCCCGCGTTATCATGAAACGCGACGAGCACGGCCACCTGCTTGAGCCGATCGAAGAGCTTACGGTTGATGTCCCGAGCGAGTTTATGGGCACCGTTATGGAAAAGCTCGGTGCTCGCCGCGCTGTTATGAACAACATGATCAACGAAAACGAAGGCAGTGTTCGTCTTGTTTTCGATATTCCCGCACGCGGACTCATGGGTTACCGCAGCGAGCTGTTGACCGACACACGTGGCAACGGAGTTATGAGCCATATCTTCAAGGGCTATGAGCCCTATACAGGCGAGATCGCCGAGCGTACGCGCGGCAGCCTTATCGCGAGCGAAACCGGCGAAGCCAACTCATACGGTATTTTCAATACTCAGGATCGCGGAAGGATGTTCTGCCATCCCGGTGATCCGATCTATGAGGGACAGATCGTCGGAGAATGTTCGAGGAACGAGGACATTACCGTCAATGTTTGCAAGAAAAAGCACGTTACGAACATGCGCGCTTCCGGTTCCGATGAAGCGCTGCGTCTGACTCCCCCGCTCGAGTTCAGCCTTGAACAGTGTCTTGAGTTTATCCGCGACGATGAACTCGTTGAAGTAACGCCGAAATCCATCAGGATGCGCAAACGACTTTTGACAAAGGATCAGCGCGTAAAGGA
>JAEEYN010000177.1 GCA_016288175.1 Bacillota bacterium
AAGCTCTCGGCGCGGAAAGCGCCCACCTGCATCAGCACGCGCTCGGCGGTGTAGCCGGAGAGCGTCACGATCGCCGCGCCGAGCGTTTCACTGATGGGCGCGGGCACGTTATAGGTGCGGTAGCCCCGCCTTGAGAGCCCCGCGCCGCTCGCGTCGAGCGCCACGGTCACCTCGTCCCGAAGGATGCCGATCTCGATTATGATCTCCCGGCCGTTCTCGGGCAGGCTATTACCTCCCCACGCTTTGAAAAGCGAATCGACGATCGCCTTTTTCGCAATGCTCTGACAGTCCGAAACCGAGAAGAGACGGCTCTTCGCGGACTTCCCCGTGACGTGGATAAAGCTGTTTTTGGTGAGATAATTCTTCCATTCCACGGCACGGACGCCCTCGTAGAGCTGTTCAAAGCTCTCGGCGCGGAAAGCGCCCACCTGCATCAGCACGCGCTCGGCGGTGCGCAGGTTCAAAAGAGCGACGGCCATATCGGTGAAGCTGCCGGAAAAATCCACGCGTGCGTCATGTACGGCGCTGACTTCGATGCCGAGGCCTTTGAGTTCCGCCGCAACGAGGCTTTCGAGACCGATCTTGCAGGTTGCGAAAAACTTATTCGTCATTGCCGTCACCGCCTTTTTCGGGATCGAGCGGGAAAATATTGCCCGCACCGCGTTCTTTGCCGGAGCTGTTTTCTCCGGAGGTTTTTTCTCCGGAGGTTTTTTCACCGGACGGGTTTTCGCCTTCGGCGGGGGAGAGAGCGCCTTCGGAAAGCAGCGCGTCGATAAGATCCCGCGCTTTGTGCTCGAAAAGGCGACGGAGCGCATTCTCAAGGCGGCGCACTGTGATGCCGTGCTCCTGCGCGAAGGTCTCCGCGTCTGGCGCGGTCCCTTCGGAAGCATGGGACCTGACGAAATAGACGATCGCCGCCGCCATCGCCTCGCTTTGGCCGTAGGGGAGGCGGGGACGTTCCTTCATGTTCGCCGTCGCGTAGCTGTAGCAAAGCTTTGCCGCGTCGGAGAAAAGGCGCGGGTCGGTGTCGCCGAGTTCTTTATAGATGATGTCCACGATCCGGCGGTAGCTTTCCGGCCAATTGGCGAAGCCGACAGGGTCGCCGAAGGAGCAGACGCTGATCGCGCCGGCGCGGAGGAGGACGAATTTGCGTTTGTGCGCAAGCGAACCGAGCCTTGCGGCGGCGATCTTTCGAAGAGCGTCGGAACAGTCGGGCTCAACGAGCAGACGGCGCAGAACGCCCTCGGCGCTGTCCTTTGAAAGAAGCATCAGCAGCACGAGGTAAAGATCCGCGTACGGGCAGTTGCGGTCCGTCATCGCCCAGTCCGTCATCATCAGGACCTTGTCGGACTCTTCCGCCCAAAGCCTGTCGAGCTCCTCGCGGCTCGCGTGGGAGATCTCTTCGGTGAACTTGCAACGGGCGATGAATTCGCCGTGGGGAACGGCATAATCGATCTGGAAATTCCGTTCGATTCCGTCCTCGAGCGTCTGCTCGCAGGCCTGTTTGTAATAGGCGGCGACGGAATCGTTCGGCTCGATCGCGAGACTGCGCTCATAATAGCTCTTCGCAAGCTCCGTTTTGCCGAGGCGGTAGGCGGAATGAGCGCAGAAATGGATGAAATTGCGGTTATAGGGCTCCTGCTCGTAGATGCGGAGGGCGTATTCGTATGCGCTGTCGAAAAGCGAAAGCTCCATCATCGTTGCGAACGCGCGGACGATCTCCTGCGTGTCGGAGATGCGGTAGGTCTTGAGCTTTTCGGCGCATTCCCTTTCCTGTTCGCGGAGGCCGAGGCGGGAGAAAATCATCGCGGCGCAGCACTGAACGGTGAAATCGTCGCGCAGCTTCTCCGGAGCGCCGTTATAAAGCAACATCCCGTCATGGAAGCGCTGCTCGCAGTAATACGCAAGCAGAAGGTCGGTGAACATCGGCCTTGAATCGGGATATTTTTCGAAACCTTCCTCAAGGATCGGCAGAGCTTCGCCGAATTCGCCCCTGTCGGTATGCTTTGCGGCGTCCGAAAGGATGCGCTCGATCTCGACTTCGTCGGCGTCGCGGAGCGTCGGTGCGGAGAGATCTTCATCGAGGTACTGATCGCAGAAATCGATGCAGTCCAGCGCGTTAGAGGCGTCGTCGGCGTTCAGCGGCTCGGACTTGTCATCCTCACCGGAGGCGAGGGAGAGCCAGAAGGCGTCCTTCGCCGCGCTGAATTCGCCCCGCCCGGCAAGGCAGTGGCCGAGACGGTAGCAGGCGGAACGGTATTCGGTGCTGTCGGGATGGAGCATCGGCGCGATGCAGCCGATCGCGTCGGAATAGCAGTTCATGTCAAGATAAGTGTCCGAAATGCGCAGAAGAAGGTCGTTCGCCTCGTCGCTGCCGAAGGCGCAGTTATCCAGGGCACGGCGATACATTTTGAGCGCGCCGAGATAATCCCCGGCGTCCGCTTTTTCGTCGCCCCTGCGGGTAAAGAGCCCGTTCTGGGAAGCAATGCTGATAACGGCGCCCTTCCTGAGCGCGCCGATCTTGCGTTCCCTGCTGTGCGGATATTCGGTTTTATCCCTGCCGTCACTCATTTTCTTCCGGGTCGTCCTTCTGCTTCGCCTTTTCGAGCAGCGCGCGAAGCTCCTCCTCGCTGAAATTATAACGCTTGCTGCAGAAACTGCAGACGAGCTCCGCTTTTCCTTCGTTTTCGATAATGTCTGTAAGCTCCTCTTCGCCGAGGGAGATTATGACGCCTTCGAGCCTTTCGCGCGAGCAGTCGCAGCGGTAGAGGGGCGTCATTTCGTCCGAGATCTCGAAATCCATTCCGTCAAAGAGCTTATCGAGTGCGCCGCGGAGGGAATCGCCCTCGTCGATATGGCGGGAGAGGCTCGCGATCTCCGGCGCGAGGGCTTCGAGCTTTTCGATGTCCTCCTCCGGGCAGTCGGGCAGCGGTGCGAGGATGAGCCCCGCGGCGGAACGCACTTCGCCCGAAACGGGTTCGACGCGCACGCCGAGATAAACGAGGGAGGGCTGCTGCTCGCTGACAAGGAAATAATTCGCGAAATCATTCGCGATCTCGCCCGAAACAAGGGCGCAGCGGCCGACATAGGGCTCCTTCAAAGAAAGGTCGCGGATGACGCGCATCTCGCCGGCTGTTCCGACAGCGCCCGAAACATCGAGCTTGCCGAGCGCGTTCAGGGGAAGCTCGACCTCGGGATTAGTGATGCAGCCTTTGACGATGCCGCCGGTGTGCCCGACGGCGGTGAGGTTGCCGGCGGGACCGCCGCCGGCGAAGGTGACGGTGATGCTGTCCGTTTCGGTCTTGAGCCTTGCGCTCATCATCGAAACCGCAAGCAGCAGCCTTCCGAGCGCGGCGGTGCAGACGCGGCTGAGGCCGTGCAGCTTCCGCGCTTCCTCAACGAGGCCGCGGCCGGAGATCGCCATCACGTTGACGGTTTTATTGAGGAGGAGTCCTCCGATCATGCTGTCATTTTCAAATTTCGTTTCCATAGATCAATGCATTGCGGCGGGGATCATCTTGCCCGCACGGCGAAAAACTGGATCCGTTCCGAATCCGCGCGCGGCGGATCGAAGGTGAATGCGTCGAAAGCGCGGACCGAAGCAAAGCCCGCTTCGTCGAGCCATGCCGTCAGCTCCTCCTGCGTATGCCCGCGCTGGATATGCGTTTCGGTATGCCGTTCATACAGCGGCTTTTCGCCGGGTCTGCACGCCTCGCCGGAACGGACGAAGAACTCGAGCCGCATTTCGATCAGGCTCGATTCGGGGTCGTAGTTGTTCTGCCAAAGATAGGCGCTGTCCTCGCGGCTGTCGTTATAGCAGTAGTTGCCGAGCAGGTATTCGAGCTTATAGCGCGAGGAAACATCGAAAAGCAGAACGCCGCCGATCTTCAGAACGTCGTGAGCGGAGCGGAGGAACGCGCGGACGTCCTCCGGGCTTGTGAGATAATTCACGCAGTCACAGCAGGCGAGCACGACGTCCACGGGGCGGTGGACGGAAAGGGAGCGCATATCCATGCGGACGAACGGGATGAGGAGGCCGGCTTTGCGCGCGTTTTCAACGGCAACGGCAAGCATATCGTCCGAAATATCGGTGCCGATGACGTTATAGCCCGCCTTTTTGAGGGGGATCGTCACTGCGCCGGTGCCGCAGCCGCATTCGAGAACGCTCGCGTTTCTTCCGACGGCGGCGCGTGAGATGCAGTTCATCGCGTACCTCGCCCATGCTTCGCGGTCGACGTCGTTCATGTATTCATCATATAGTCCCGCAAGGACGGTGTACTGTTCCAAAGCCGTTTCCTGCCTTTTGTTTTCTGTTTTGATTATAAACCGAACGCGGCCCGAAGGCAAGAGCCGCGGGGGAATTTCCTTCCCGCCTTTTCCCTTTTTACCGCCGCGTATTCAGCAGCAGGCCCGCACCGAAACCGATGCGGGCCCGCGTTTTTTAAGCCGGAAACCGATTATTTATGGGTCTCGTTGTATTTCTTGATGCCGAGAGCCAGCAGATCCATCGCCCTTTCGAGCTTATCCTGCTTGAGGACGTACGCGATGCGGATCTCATTCAGGCCTTTGCCGGGGGTGGCGTAGAAGCCTTCGCCGGGAGCGAACATAACGGTATCGCCGTTGTCGTCGAAATCGGTGAGCAGCCACTTCTGGAAGGTGTCC
Organism: Bacillota bacterium; assembly: GCA_016288175.1. Classification (GTDB taxonomy): domain Bacteria; phylum Bacillota; class Clostridia; order Christensenellales; family CAG-138; genus PeH17. Next base: position 4,663 of record JAEEYN010000177.1, read on the forward strand.
GCGTTGTCAACAGGCAGAGCGGCCATCATGTAGAACGCGCCCTGGGGCTCCTTGACGACAACGCCGGGGATCTCGAGCAGCTTCTTGTAGCAGGTGTCGCGGCGGAGCTTATACTCCTTGCGGACTGCGTCGAAGTATGCGGGACCGACCTTGTAGAGCGCCGCGGAAGCGACCTGGTCGAGCGTCGCAACGGAGAGCCTCGCCTGGCAGAACTTCAGCAGATTCTGCTGAAGATCCTTGTTGCGGGTGATGATCGCGCCGATACGCGCGCCGCAGGCGGAGAAGCGCTTCGAAACGGAGTCGATGATGACTGCGTTGTCATGGAGATCATCGAACTGGCCGATCGTCGCAAGGTTCTCGCCGCCGTAGACGAATTCGCGGTAGACCTCGTCGCCGATGACGTAAAGATCATGCTCCTTGGCGAAGTCCGCGATGGTGCGGAGCTCTTGCGGGGTCAGCACGACGCCGGTGGGGTTGCCGGGGTTCGTGAACATGATCGCGCGGGTGTTCTCGTTATAGGCTTCCTCGAGCTTGTCGCGGAAGGCGTAGCGGTAGCCGCCCTCGGGGGTGGTGGTGATGGGGTGGATAACGCCGCCGGCGCTTTTGACGAAGGTATTGTAATTGGGGTAGAAGGGCTCGGGGATGATGACCTCGCTGCCGGGATCGAGGATCGAAAGCATCAGCATCTGCAGCGCTTCGCTGCCGCCGGTGGTGATCAGGATCTCGTTCTCCTCGTAGTGGATGCCGAGTTTATCGTAATAATGCTGGATCGCCTTGATCAGCACGGGCATACCGGGGGAAGCGGCGTATGCGAGGACGGGATTATCGAAATCGTGGATCGCGTAATAGTAGTTCGGCGGGGTCTCAATATCGGGCTGGCCGATGTTGAGATGGTAGATGGTCTTGCCCTTATTTTCGGCTTCGACCGCATAGGGATGGAATTTGCGCATCGGCGAGAGGTTGCAGGCCTTTGCTTTTTCCGAGATCTTCATTTTGCGCCTCCAAAGATTTGTTGCAGCTTTTTTCCGCGGCGCCGCCGCTGTTTTTTGAAAAAGAGCGGTCCGCTGTTCATACAGAGCAATTTTACCATTCACCAAAGGATTTTGCAATATAAGCCAGCGTATATCGAGCGATATATTTATTCCGCCGCCTTAAAAGGTTTTCCGCCAGCGGAAAATCCTCCTTAACGCCCGAATGCTGTTCGGGCATTTCACCGGCCGCCCTCGGCCGATTTCACCGCGCAAGCGATTTCACCGCGAGAGCGATTTCACTACAAAAACAGAGCTCCGGTTTCCCGGAGCCCTGCTTTGATCTAATCCTTAATCCTCGATCGGCATATCTTCCACGGGGAAGTGGTCGATCAGGTCCATAGCATAACGCAGTATCAGCGTTGCGTCAACAAGATCATAATCGCCGTCGCCGTCAACGTCCGCCTGCGCGAGCTGCTCTTCGGTGAGGTCCATCATACCCATCGCATAGCGCATCGCGAGGATCGCGTCGTTAACATCCACATCGCCGTCAAGATCGACGTCGCCGAGGATTGCGCTCGTCGCGGGGACGCACTCATAGGGGATGGTGTAAACGAGCAGGTGATCCGCATAGCAGTAGACGTATTCGGAAACACCGACGTCGCCGCCGTCGAGGATGATCGTGACTTCCTCCGCGAAAGCGTAGCCCTCGTTCGGGATGAGCTGGAACGCGACGGAGTAGTGACCGCCGGCCTCGAACGCGTCGGTCTGCAGGAAGAAGCTATCTTCGTTGTACCAGGCGCTCATATCGAGGGTGTAGGGTTCGCCGTCGGGAATGACGAGGTTCAGATGATCGAACGGATTCTCGCCTTCGACCGGGGGAACCTCGAAGCCGTTGACGTAAACGGTGTCAATGATAACGGGCTCCTGCTCGGTGGGGATTGTGCACTCGATCATAACGATCCAGGCATTCTCGGAATCGACGATGTGAGAATGTTCGCTGTTCAGCAGCTCCGTGCCGCCGTTTGCGAGCAGGGTCGCATCCTCTGCGAAATAGTAGCCCTCGTTCGGGGAGACCCTTGCGCCGACGATATAGGCGCTGCCGGCTTCGAGCACGTCTTCATTGACGAGCGGATTGCCGGTGGTCTGGTTGAAGGCGTTGATGAGCTCGATATGGTAGTTCGCGCCTGCGGGAACGGTGAGCGCAATGTACTCGGCGCCGGTCATGCCCGCGGTGGGGATAACGAAGCCTTCAACGTTGATCTCGGTGATCGCGATCGGCTCTGCGGGAGGCTCTTCAACGGTGAAGCCGACGGTGTTGACGTAAATGTACGGGTAGCTGCCGCCCTGGAAGCCGCAGCCCATGGGATCGACGAGCGCGGTCTCGCCGTTAATGGTGAATACCGCGTCGTCCGCAAGGACCCAGCCCTCCTCGGGAATGAGCTGAATGTACATCGCATAGGTAGCCGCTGTGTTATCGAAGACGTCGTCCGCGGTCAGTATGCCGAAGCCGTCGCCATAGAAGCTCCAGTCGACGTAATCGATGCTGTAATGCGCGCCTTCCGGAATGCTCATATCGAAATCCGGATGCTCGCCCCATGCGGGAACGGTGAAATCATTGAGCTCAACGCTCGTGATGTAGTTCGGCTCGGGCGCCTCGATGGTGAAAAATATCGAGTTGATCCATTGGCTGCCCGCGCTGCCGTTTTCGCCGTGGGAATCGACGAGCGTGCCGTCACCGTTGATGGTAACGGTCACGTCCTCCGCAAAGGTATAGCCCTCATCGGCGGTAATTTCAAAATACTGGTAGTAGGAATAATCGCCGTTATCGAAGGTATCCTCCGGGAAGACGTTGTTGCCGAAGCCGTCCATGAACCAGTTCCAGTTGGTGGTCGTGACGGAATAATGCACTCCTTCCGGTACGCTGACTTCGTAATCCGGATG
>JAEEYN010000028.1 GCA_016288175.1 Bacillota bacterium
GCGGCGATCGCCGATATCACCGTCCGCGACCGAAACGGCAAGCCGCGCAGCGTCGTGCTCGGCTATCCGGATGCGGCGGGTTATGCCGCGGGAAGCTGTTTCATCGGCGCGACCGTCGGAAGATACGCAGGTCGCATCGGCGGCGCCGCGTTCACCCTCGGTGGCAAAGAATTCCGTCTTTCCGCGAACGACGGCAAAAACCACCTCCACGGCGGGTTTTCGAAGCGGTTTTATGAGGTCGAAAAGCTGCCCGACGGGCTGAGGTTCGATCTTGTCAGTCCGGACGGGGACGAAGGCTTCCCCAGCGAGCTTGTTTTCGGGCTGAAAGTCTCCGTTATCGGGAACGTCCTTCGCCTTGAATACAATGCGGAGGCGGACGCGGATACGCCCGTCAATTTCACCAACCATTCCTATTTCAATCTGAATGGCGGCGGCACCGTGCTCGGCCACAGGCTGAAGCTTTTTTCGGATAAATACGCCGAAACGGACGCCGCGCTGATCCCGACGGGGCGGCTGCTGCCCGTTCGCGGCACGGCATACGATTTCATGGAGGGAAAACCGATCTCCGAAATGCTCGCCGCGCTGCCGGACGGCCTCGATACGAGCTTTGTCCTTCCAAGCGGCGGCGGAATGCAAACCGCGGCGGAGCTTTATTCCGAAGAAAGCGGGATCCGCCTTCTTTGCCGCACGACGCAGCCGACCGTCCATATCTATACCGCGGGCGTTCCGGCGCCGCCGTCCGATCCGCCGCTTCGGGGCGATCATCCGCCGCGCTTCGGGGGTATCTGCTTCGAAACGCAGCACCTTCCGGACAGCCCGAACAAGCCGGAGTTCCCCTCCGCGATCCTCAGAAAAGGCGAGCGGTTCTTCGAAGCGACGGAATTCGTATTCGAAGCGCTCTGATCCGCCTCCGATAAGAAACTTTAAAAAATCTAAGCTTTTTATGCGTTTCTGTGTTATAATGTTTTAAACGGCGGCGCCGCTGCCGCAGCAACCAAGCCGAAAAGGAGAAAAACCATGAAAAAGATCATCGCATTACTGCTCAGCGTTCTTTTGATCGCCGCTCTGCCCGCTGCGCTTCTCGCCGAAACGCAGCCCGAGCCCGCGGACGAGCCGATCGCGATCCACGAAGTCTATATCAAGGGCTTCCGCCCCGCCGTCGCAGGCTCCACGCCGGAATTCGCCCATCCGCTCTTCACGGACGAGACGGTTTTCGGCATTTACAACCACGTCTATTCCTACTGGCACGACAACACCGAAGACCACGATATGTTCGATGAACAGACGCCGTTCGTGATCGACCATGAATACAGCGAGGGCTGCATGCTCGCCGCGGGCGAAGGCTATTATTTCGCGGAAGACTGTGTTTTCTATATCAACGGGCACTCGGAATACGTCGATTTCGTAATGCCGCATCAGTATTTCGACGGCTGCGTATACGTTCAGACCATCGCCTTCCCCTGCTATGAGCAGTACGTTCTCGGCGATATCGACGGTACCGGCGGCGTTGAAGTCGGGGATGCTCTGCTCGCCCTGCGCGATGCGATGGGCATTGCCCCGCTCAGCGAGGAGCAGGCCTTCATCGGCGACGTCAACTTCAGCGGCAGCGTGGCCGTTTCGGACGCCGTGATGATCCTCCGCGCCGCGATGGAGCTCGTTGAACTCTGATTCCCCCCTAAACAAAAACAGCGGCCTGCGCCGATCGCAAGCCGCTGTTTTTTAATTTGTTTTTCAGTCCTTTTTGAAGTTCTTCTTATCGAGCCTTGCTCTGCAGAAGGGGCAGCGCAGATCCTCGATGCCGTTAACGGTGGATTCGGGGAACGCAAGCTCCTTGTTGCAGGATTGGCAGGTCCCCTTGACGAAATCGATCGGATCGAATACGGGGATCCCCTCCGTCCTTCCGGGCATGGGGCAATCCGAACGGCTGAAGCCCGCGGCCCTCGTCGGGGCCTCCGCCTGCCTTTCGGCGTTCTTCTTTGCGGCTTCGGCGACCTGCTTGAGGCTCGAAGCGATCTGTTCATTATTCTCCGAGATCCGTGCAAGGCCGAAGAAATGAATCATCAGCAGCACGCCCGCCGAGAGGCAGCCGCCGGCGATGACGCCAAAGGTCAAGGAGTGCCGCTTCAGCGCGATAACAGCGAACGCGGCCGCGCCGAGCGCTCCGAGAACGATTGCGGCGATGCCTGCGATTTTCAGTGTTTTTCCGGGATTCTTCATCGATCATGACCTCCTCGATGCTGATGAGTATATTTTAGCACACTCGTGAGGCAAGTACAATCCTTTTTTCATCGCAGCGATAAAAGATAAAAAACGGATCCCGCGCCGCAGGGCATGGGATCCGTTCTGTTGTTGTTCGTTTGCGTCGGCTGTCGGAGCCGGCGCAGATGGCTTAACCCTTGACTGCACCTGCGGTCACGCCTTCAACATAGTACTTCTGCAGGAACATGAAGAGCGTTACGATCGGGATCGCGACGATCACGCAGCCTGCGGCGAACTGGGTGAAAAGGTTCGTATCCGGGTGCGTACCGAACAGCAGCGAATACAGACCGACCGAAACGGTCCAGTACTTCGGGTTGTCCGCGCCGATGATGACCTTCGCGAAGATGAAGTCCATCCACGGGCCGGTGAAGCTCATCAGGGCCTGATAGATGATGATCGGCTTCGCGAGCGGAAGGATGATCTTCCTGAAGATCTTGAAGTTCGAGCAGCCGTCCAGCTTCGCGGATTCGACGAGCGCGTTCGGGATAACGTCGAAGAAGCCCTTCGCGATCTGGAAGCCGAGGCCGGAGCCCGCGCTGTAGGCAAGGATCAGGCCGATTATCGAATATTCGGGGTGAGCCGGGTTGCCCGTCAGGCCGACGGATTTGAGCAGGAAGTAGATCGCGATCATGCTCATGAAGCTCGGGAACAGACCGATGATCATCGCAATGTTCATGAACGGCTTGCGAAGCTTGAATTTAAGCTTGGACATGCAGTATGCCACCGAAAGAACGAGGAATGTCGAGATCACGCAGTCGATCGCCGCGATGATGAGCGTATTCAGCATCCACCTTGGGAAAGCGTTGGGCACGCCGTAGTAAGTCGCGGAGAACAGATCGGAGAAGTTCTTGAAGCCGTAAGCCTTCGGGAAGAAGTTGCTCGTAACGCGGCCGATGAACGTGCCGTCCGCCTGATACTCGCAGCGGAATGCGGAGAGAACGATCCAGACCAGCGGGATAAGCCAGATGATGCTCAGCACGATCAGGATGGTGTAGGTAATGCCGAGGCTGACCCTCCTGTTTCTGGACTGGCTTTTGATTTTCATTGGGCGAAGATTATTGCTCATTGGAACGTATCCTCCTCATTATAGGCTTTGCTCCGGCGGTAGGTGACCAGCGTTATCGTTGCCGTGATCAGGAAGGTAAAGATACCGATGACCGCGCCCGTGTTATACCAGCCCTGGTCGATCGTGACCTTATACAGCCATGTTACGAGAAGATCGGTACCGCCCGCCGCGTAGCCTTGATAGGCGGGTCCGCCGCCTGTCAAAAGGAATATCGCGTTGAAGGAATTCATGTTCCCGACGAAGCTTGATATCAGATACGGCGTCGTGATGAAGATAACGTACGGCAGCGTGATCTTGAAGAACATCTTCGTTGTCGATGCGCCGTCCACGCGGGCGGCCTCGTAAAGATCCGCCGGGATATTCATCAGGATACCCGTTGTCATGAGCATGGTGTACGGAATGCCGACCCACATGTTCACGAGGATGACCATCACCTTGGCCAGCAGTTCACTGTCCTGAGCGTGCAGGCCAAGGAAGCCGATCGGTTCTTTTATCAAGCCTATACTCTGAAGGACGGTATTGACCGGGCCGTATTCACCGAGAAGGTTGCGGACCGCAAGCAGTGAGATGAACTGCGGGACCGCGATCGTGAGGATGAATATCGTGCGGAAGATCTTTTTGCCCTTCAGACCTTTTTTGTTGATAAGCAGAGCGAGAATGATGCCGCCGAAATAGCAGGTCAGCGTTGCGAAGATCGCCCAGATGAACGTCCAGCCGAGGACCGGCAGGAACCTGTTCTTGATCTCGACGCCCAGCGTGCCTTCGCCCGTGAATACCGAAGCGAAGTTCTTGACGCCGTTCCAGTGGAACAGGTTGGTTCCGAGGTCGTTCATATCCTGGGAGTTGTAGGTCGTGAACGCCAGCGCGATCATGAAGACCGTCGGCAGAACGGTCAGTACCAGCGCCGCGATGCAGGTCGGCGTCAGCATCGTGATATGGAACTTCTGGTCGAACAGCGTTTCGACGTCCTCGCGGAGCGTCGTGGGCTTTTTGCCGACCTTCCTGTCCATATCGGCTTTGTAGGAAGATTCGATATTTTTGTTCCAGATGATGAAGTAGATAACGATCACCGCGATCGTGACGAAGCCGAACAGGATCATCAGCTTGCAGTCGGAGCCGGCGCTGAAGTCGCCGGTCGCGGGATCGAATTCACCGCCCTCACTGACATTCTTCAGCGGCAGGTTCAGAAGCGCCTTATAGCCGTAGGGCGTTCCGTTGATCGTGGGACACAGGATCATAAACGCGAGGATCGCGACCTGCATTATCAGGAACAGCGCTCCTTTCGCATACTGTTTATGATAGAAATTGCCGGCGCCGAATATAAAGTGCGAGAGCTTTGTTCCTATGGACCCGTCGACAAACCTCTTCACGAAATTGGAGAAGAATTTTCCGATCGAGCCGAAGAAACCTCCGCTTTTCGTTTTATTCGGAGCCCCTTTTGATTTGGAAGCCATTATCATCCCCCCATGTCGAGTTTAATAATCGAAAGCGGTTCCTGTCATTAAGCCTTATCCGGCAGGGAAGCCGGGAAATCCTTCGGCGCAACGCCGTGCATCCAGAGATACTCGACCAGGTACAGCGCCTTACGGATGCCTTCGAGAGAGGTCGTTTCCGGAATGATGATGTCGCCGCTGGTCGGGAACGAGGTCTTGTCGACGATCGCTCTGAGGACCGCGGGAGCGTTCTTGGAATAGTAGTAGGTGTTCAGCGTACCGGTTACGAACGGCTGCGGGATTCCCCACTCCGCCATGCTGACCTGCATCGCCGCAAGATTGTACTGGCTTTCGGTGACCTTGCCCTGGTCATAGCACTGCTTTATGAAATCCGCAGCGCCGACATACGCGGGAACGTTCATGCACTCGAGATAGGATGCGTTCTGGACGTCCTTGCTCGACAGGTACATGATCAGCTCCTGCTCCTTGGCATATTTGCTCGCCGCGGAGTACGCGTTGATCATGAAGCACTTGCAGTCCGCAAACGAACCGCCGCGGTAGACCTCGCCCGCGGAAACGCCGCTGAGGCCTTCGACGGATTCGGCAGTCAGGGTGAAGGTCGGGATCAGGGCGATGCCGAGGTTGGTCTCGCCGAGCGCTGCCTTTGCGGTGTTGTAATGCCATGCGCCGCCGATAACGGCAAGAACGCCGAGGTTGCTCTTATCGAGGTCCGCGTCCCAACCGTCGGAAGAAGCCCATTTGAAGCCGTTCGGATCGGCCGCGAAGGCCTGCAGCCAGCGATAGATCGCAACGGTATCGTCGCCCTGGCAGTTGCTTTCGCCCTTGGAGCCGCCGGAAGCGGGATCCGCGCCCTCGTAGATCTTAACGCTCGTGCCGTGGTCGCTGACCCTCTGCGCGAGCAGAGCGAAGGACATGTTGAAGCCGTCGTCGCCGGTCACGGTGATCGCCTTGGTGCCCGCGGCAGCCGCGGCTTCCCTGAGGCCTTCGAAGCTCTTCGCCTGCTCCTCGGTCACCATGGACTTGTTATAGTAGAGGAACAGAGCCTGGGAGATATAGGGAACGCCGTAGAGGTAGGTGGTTCCGTTGAGGTTGGAGTAAATGACCTTACGGAACGACTCGGGGTTGTCCGCAAGGACCTGCGCGATCAGCGTTTCGTCGGTGATCGGCTTGGCGCACTGCGTGGAAGCGAGCTTACCGATATTGTCATGCGCAACGGTGTAGATATCCGCCGCCGCGGTGGGGTCGTTGGTGATGGTGCCGGCGATCGAACCGGTATCCATGCCCTTGACCTCGATCTTATAACCGAATTCGGGGTGCGCTGCAACGTATTCGTCGCAGGTCTTCTGATAGAATTCCGCGGACTCTTCGCCGACCCAGACGCGGATGAGGCCGTCATCCTTCGCGCCCGCATCATTGCCGCCCTCATTGCCGCCTCCGCAGCCGACAAGGGGAACTGCGATCATTGCAATAGCCAGTAAGAATACGATCAACCTTTTCATTTTGATTTCCTCCTAATTATTTATCAATGCCACTGTATGACAGTTTTTCGATTATCATAACGCCGGTCATCATATCGAGTATCGTCTTGTCCTTCCTCGAGCAGAGGATCTCGATCAGCCTCAGCACCGGCACAAGGACGAAAGTCCAGATCCCGGTCAGGAGATACAGCCCGAGCCCGTCGATCAGCAAGACGAACAGGAACCGGAAAAAGATCTGATACCAAAGCGCTTTTCGCTGCCTCCGTTCATGGAACGGCATGATCCCCGCCATCAGCTTTCCGGGCGTTGCGCGATCCGCGTTCAGCAGCGGCGCCGCAAGAAGAACGGGGACCATTGCGAGAAGTCCGGCAAGGCCTTTGAGAAGGTAGCTGTGCAGGTTCGCCGCGAACCGCTCGTTGAGATACTCATAATCGGCGCTCAGCGCTTCGCCGATGGCGGCGGCGTCGCCGTCGAGGGCGGCTGCTGTCTCCTCTTCGATCGCTTTATACTGCCGGTAATGCCAGTTATATGTCCCGGCAAGCGGGCTGCGCAAGACAACGAACATGAACAGCATGAACAGACCGAAGATGAGCACCGTGTCAAAACCGTCGGCGATGAGGCGCTTTGCGAGAAACGGCTTGGAGTTCCGTTCGATCTCGACCGTCTTTCCCTGTACTTCGACCTTCATCTCAACAGATCTTCATGTCGATCCTGGTCGAATAGACGGAAATGTCGCCGCTGTCTATCGCGACCCTGACTTTCTCCGCCGCAAACAGCGGATCCACCTTGATCAGGAACTCCTGCCCGCCTGCTTCAACCTTCGCGAAACGGATGTTGCCGTAGTCGCAGTAGTCGACGACGCGGCAGTCCAGGCCGGGTTCATCCTCCTCCGCGATGCGGACGGCACGGCGGTCGGCCGCGTAACGGTAGGTGAACTTGTAGCAATTGTCGCCGTCGATCGAGTTGATCTTATAGCCCTTCTCCGGCGCTGTTTCGAGAACGTAGTCGCCGATATTGTAGAAGAAGTGCAGCACGCGGTCATGGTTCTCCCTGACTTCCGTCTTGGAGAAGGTGCCGAGCAGGCTGACCTCGTCTTCCACAGGCTTGAGGACTTCCTCGCCGTTGACTTTCAGCTCCAGCTTCTCGTTTTCGAGGGAGAAGCGGTAGATATCGCCCTCGCGGACGTCCTCGCCGACCAGCGCGAACAGATAGCTCTCGCCGTTCTGCAGGTATGCGAGCCTGTCGCTGTCGACCTTTTCGATGCGGGCGACCCTGAGCGCGAAATCATTGCCGGGCACGATCGCGCGGGGAGGAATGCTGAGCTCGAATCGGTCCTCGGAACCGATCGCGGCGCGGAAAGCTTCCGGAAGCTGCACGTTGTTTCCGAGCAGGTTCATCCGTACGCCGTCCGTCATGGCCTCGACCGAGTTGAAGGGCGGGATCTTATCCATCAGCGTGACTTCGGTCTCCGCGTCGAAGAAATGCACCTTTGCGGGATCCGGCTCGGCATAGACGATGTTGCCGACCTCGATATCGCTGCGGTCGATGACCTTCGCAACGATGCCGTTGCCCTCATCCTTCATGGTGAACTCTCCGAGATGGTCGCCGAGCTTGCCGTAAACGATGGATTCGTTGCCTAGGCGCTCGACGTTCGTTACGACGAACATCAGACCGCGACCCTCCTTGTTGAGCCGGATATGCTCCGGACGGATGCCGAAGGTTACGGTCACATCGCCGTTCAGGTAGTGGTTCTGGATCTTCGAAACATTCTCGTAGGGAACGGTCACTTCGCCGCCGTTCGAGAACCTGACGGTGACCGTTTCGTGCTTTCTTTCAAGAGTGACATCGAAGAAATTCATCTGCGGCGTTCCGATGAATCCCGCAACGAATTTGTTGTAGGGCTCGTTGTAAAGGTTCATCGGCGTGTCGATCTGCTGCACATAGCCGAGCTTCATAACAACGATCCTCGTGCCCATGGTCATTGCCTCGACCTGGTCGTGGGTAACGTAGATAAACGTTGTGTTGAGGCTCTTATGCAGCGCGGTGATCTCGGTACGCATGGCTGCGCGCAGCTTCGCATCGAGGTTGGACAGCGGCTCGTCAAGAAGGAAGACCTTCGGGTCTCGGACGAGCGCACGGCCGAGCGCGACGCGCTGACGCTGACCGCCGGACATCGCCTTCGGCTTGCGGTCGAGATAATCCTCGATGTCGAGGATCTTCGCCGCCTTGAGGACGCGCTCCTTGATCTCCGCCTCGGGCATCTTGCGGTTCCTCAAACCGAACGCCATGTTCTCATACACGGTCATGTGCGGATACAGAGCGTAGCTTTGGAACACCATCGCGATATCGCGGTCCTTGGGTTCCATGTCATTCACCAGCGTATCCCCGATAAGCAGGTCGCCCGCGGTGATCGTTTCCAAACCGGCGATCATTCGAAGTGTGGTGGATTTACCGCATCCGGACGGTCCGACGAAAACAATGAATTCACGGTCCGCAATATCGATGGAAAAATCATTCACCGCTTTGTGCCCATTATCATATACCTTATAGATATGGGAAAGCTTCAGATTTGCCATTTTCTACCTCCATTTTGATTGTTTTTGTTTATTTTCCCGGCGCGGCCTTACTCGAAGCGCACACCGTTTTTTTCCATTGCGTAAAGGATCCCGTCGATCCCCGTAAGCTGTCCGTTGATCGTTGCCGCAACGCCCCCCTGTTTGTTGAAAACATAGTAGACCTTCTCCCTGCAGGTCACTTTCCCGATATCGGAAAGCGCGATGTTTTCCTTCCGGAACAGGTATCGCGTGCGCAGCACTCCCCCTTCGATATAAGCATAGTCCGTCAGCATCACGAACAGGATGATCAGCGCAGCGGCGGCGACAACGGCGATCAGTATTCCGGAGAAGATCGAAAGCGCGTTGCCCCTTCCGAGCACAAACAGCAGCACGGCGGCGGCGGTGCTTCCCGCCGCGGCGATCAGGGTGAACAGGAAGGGCTTCCTGTCGATCTCGGTGCTGATGTCACCGTGTCTCAGCAAATCAGCTCACCTTCCTCAGCACGACGGATTCGTTCGCCCCGACTTCGACCGAGCCGGAGACCGTTCCGTACGTTTCGCGAATGTTCGAATAGACGATCTCCCAACTTCCGTCGAGCTCGGCCGTTTCGCCGGAGAGCGAATGCAGAACGAGGAATTCGCCGACGGTATAGCGGATGTTTCCTTTATCGAAGGTCACTTCGCCGAGCTTTTCGCTGATCTCCTGCCGCGTTCCGAGGCGGAAATCGGCGGAAGCGCGCCTGAAGGCGATCAGTTCCTTCGTTTTTTCGAAAACATCCCTGTGCGCGATCTTCAGCGAATAATCCATAACGTTGATGAAATCGCCGACGTTATAGGAATTGCCGGAGTATTTGCCGGTCGCTTCGTCCAGCTTGCTGCGCATGAACTCCTCGCCTTCCTGGATGAACGGCACGCCCTGCGCGAGGAAGACGATCGCGTCCGCCTGCGTGTACGCGCCGAAGAGGCGGTCCTCGCTCATGGTCTGGATCAGCTGGTCGTAGAGGGTGAAGTTATCATGGCAGGAAACATAATTGAGCACGAGGTTCGGGTCGATGTTCTGCGTTTTGACGGTCCCCTTGGAGAACACGCCGCCGACGCACATCGCGATGATCGACGAGTTCGCCGAAAGGCCCTGAACATAGCCCTCGCTCGGGTTGTTCTCGCCGCGGACGGCGTTGCGGATAACGTCGTTAAACGCGCCGACGAGCACGCCGCTGCCGGAGAAATAATCCTGCGCGAGCGATTCCTGAACGGTCATCTGCTCCGAAAGCTTCGTTTCGCTCAAGCCGCTCTTCAGCTTCGATGTTCCTCCCGCCCAGGGCTCGCCGTAGATCATGATCGAGGGATCGAGCTTGCTGCAGTCGTTGTAGACGTCGATCATGGTTTGGTTGTCGATAAGGCCCATGAGGTCGAAGCGGAAGCCGGAAAGATGGTATTCGTCGATCCAGAATCTGCAGGATTCGCGGATGAATTTGTTGACCATGTACCTTTCGGAGGCGACCTCGTTGCCGCAGCCGGAGCCGTTATAGAACGAACCGTTCGCCTTCGTGCGGTAGTAATAATACGGAACGAGAAGATTGAGGTTGGAATTTTCGGAGCTGCTCGTGTGGTTGTAAACAACGTCCATATTGACGGAGATGCCCGCGTTATGCAGCGCCATTATCATGCGCTTGAATTCGACGATGCGGCAGTATCCGTCATAGGGATCGGTCGAGTAGCTGCCCTCGAGAACATTGTAGTTCAGCGGATCGTAGCCCCAGTTGTAGTTTTCGGCGGACATCGTATTGCCCGACGTGCGCTCGTCAACGGAGGAATAATCATAGAACGGCTGCAGCTGAACGTGCGTAACGCCGAGCTCGCGGATATGCGCGAGGCCCGTCGTGACAGTCACGCCGTCCTTGGTATAAAAGCCGTCCTGCGCGAGGCCGAGGAATTTGCCGCGGATATTCTCCGGCAGGCCGCTCGTTTCGCTGATCGTCATGTCTCTGACATGCGCTTCGTAGATCACCGCGTCGACGGGGCGGCCGGTGAACGGACGGACGTCCTTCGCCCAGTCCGCGATGGTTTTGTTCAGCCTCGTGAAATTGACGACCATGCCGCGCCTGCCGTTGACGCCCGCGCTCTTCGCGTAGGGGTCGACGACCTCGTTCGTTCCCTTGGAGTTGGTGACGGTATAGGTATAATACTTGCCGTCGAGGTCCTCGGAAACGGTGTATGCGAAAACGCCCTTTTCGCCGCGCTCCATTTCGAAAGTGCGGGCGGGTTCCTTCTCCGCTTCGGGATCGCCGGAATCATAAATATTGAGCACGACCTTGGAACTCGTCGGCGCCCAGACCTTGAAGGTCGTCGCGGAGGGATTTTCCTCGCTGTCGAAAGTCGCGCCGAGGTCATCCCCGTCATAAGCGTATTTTTCGTTGAATTCGGCTGTATCGTAGTAATTCGTAAACATAAGCTCGACCTGATTGATCCACGAGGGATCGAAGCGGTAACTGACCTTCACCGCGTCGCAAAGATCGATGCCGTCGCCCTTGAGAAGGAGCTCGGCCTTTTTCAGCGTCGCGTCGTATTCGCCGAGTTCGAGATCGGTATAGGCCTGGCCGTTGACTTCAACGGTGAAGCGCGGCAGGTACGGCTTGAATTCCTCGGAGATCGGCTTGAAATAAACGCTGATCGTCTTGTCGTCGCGGAGCATCGCGTAGCTGACTACCGAAGCCAGCGCGCTTTCCTGCGTATAGAAGACCGTCGCTTCGGTGGTGCGGACATAGACGTTCTGGATTCCGTCGGGCGTTTCTGCCTCGATATCGATCGAGCGGTCGCCGTCGGGGTCCTTGGACCAGGTGTCCGTGCGTATGATGAACCCGAGCTTCGTGATCGGCTTGCCGCCGGAGATCAGGTCAAGATCGAGATCGGCATAGACGCCGTAATCGTCGTAGCCGGTGAATTCATATGCCGCGCCGTTGCCGCCGTTGGTCATATCCCATGCCCAAACATTCCAGGGCGTATAGCAGCTCCTGTCGTTCTTCGAATCGTCGTTCCGCCTGTAGTGCAGACGGACGAACTTCGTTTCGGCGTTCGGTTTGGATGAATGATCCGTCTCATCCTTCGTGTATTTGTCGATGACGTCCCCCGCCGGAGTCAGCTCTATCGGCTTGTCGTCGGGGCCTTCATCCGCGGTCTCGCCGCTTTCCTTTTTGCTGCAGCCGGGAAAAAGCAGCGCTGCGGCGATCAAAGCCGCCAGAATCATCGAAAACAGTCTTTTGGTTTTCATTGCGGACCTCCGTTAAAACCCTGTCATGTCGAAGAATCCCTGCTTCAGGATATCGCCCTTGAAGTCGATGCTCTGCTTGAGCACGTTGGGATCCCAGTTATTGATGTCGGTCACCTGATACCCCTTTTCGAAAACGGCGATCAGGAAGCCGTCCAGCCCTTCGGTATCCACGACCATGACTCCGTCGCGGATCTCGTAGTTTTTGCTCCACCGGCCCGGGCTCCAGCTCCAGATATAGATCTCGAAATCGCCGTTCAGATACCGTTGATCGAGATTGAAAAGATTGAAACCGCCTTCCATAAGCTCTACCCTCGAATAGGTGAATGTCTGTTCAAAAGTGTTTTTTCCGTTGCGGACAACGACGGTCAGATCGACCTTGCCGTCCTTCAGCCGGTCGCTGAGAGTCACTTCGGCACGCTCCGTAAAGGAATGCCGATCCGAGGTATCCCCGTTGAACCAATACCAGGATTCCTCGCAGTTTTTCGTTTCGAGAACGATCGTTTTATCGTCCAGGAAGGAACAGTCCCTTTCCGAAACCCTGAGCTGCGGATGAAGATCCTTCGAGCGGGTGATCACCGCAAGCCCGTTGGCTTCGAACTGCACGCGGGCGACACGGTCTTTGACAACGACCTTTCTGCCCGTCAGCGCGTCGTAATAATTTCCGTCTTCAAGATGCGGAACGGCAGCTTCGACGGTCTCATCCGGGTCCACGTCGCCCAAATTCAGGATAAGGACGCCCTGGTCGCCGGGTTTGATCTTTTCGTTGATGTAGCAGGTCCCGTCGGCGGATTCATAGGATTCCGCGTCGTAGAACCGGTTATGGAAGCGGTTGCTCACCGCGACATATTCGCTTTCAAATGCGTAGGAGCCGATCTGCCCCACGCTCAACTCGTCGGTCGGCCGCGCGAGATAAAGCCCGCCGAGGCCCTTCTTGGCGGCGATCACCGACCAGTATTTCGCAACGCGCACGTCGGAATAATGGGTGTTCGAGGTAACGTATTCGTCGTGGCTCTCGACCCATGCGATCAGCTTTTCGGCGTCGCCGACCTTCAGCGCGGCATTCAGGATCAGGCTCGGATCCTTCTTCGCGAAAGCGCTCTTGAACTGGGCTGTGAAGCCGTCGTCCGTGATGCGCATATGGTCCGTATAGCAGGAAAGATCGCGGCCCTGCGTGCCGTTCAGGATCTCGCCGTAGACATAGAGTTCTTTTCCCCCTGTCAGGCTGCGGTAATAATCCTTCGCCGGCTCGAGAGTGCTGTCCCAGAAATCGCTCGGGAACTGCGGATCCTGCTCGGTCTCGATGTGCTTTGCGGCGTCGAAGCGGAAACCGTCGATCCCCGCGTCGATGCATTCTTTGAGGAGCGAAAGCACGCGCTCCTGAACATATTCATTGGAGGTGTTGAGGTCGGGCAGGTTGCCGTATGCGTAGACCTGCGTTTCCGAGCCCGAGCCTCCCGCCGAAGGATTATGGTGGAAGGTCACGCCGATCCCGTCGATATCCTCGTTGCGGTTGTTGTAGATCAGCGGTTCATATTCCGCCACGCCGGGGAAAACGACCGGCGTCCCGTCGGGTTCCTTCGCGTTGTCGTCGATATTCGCCATGTGGTTGACAACGATATCGGCAAGGATGCAGATATCGTATTTCTCCGCCTCGCTGCAAAGCTCAATGAGCTCCGCCTTCGTTCCGAGCGCGGAATTTTCGGCGATCGTAAAACTCAGAGGCTGATAAAATGCCCACCAGGAGGAGCCTGCGCTCTTCGGAGTCTGGACGGGCATTGTAAGAACGTTTTTAAAACCGGCGTTTTTGATGTTTTCGAGGTTTATGAGTATTTCGTGATATGTCCAGTTGAACGCGTGCAGCGTCAGCCCGTCCTCCGCGTTTTCGGGAAGGCGGTCCGTGTAATCATCCGCAAAATCCTCGAACGCGGCGGGTTCCTCGGTCTGTTCCGGTTCGCCGGGTTCGCTTTTGCCGCAGCCGAATACCGTCAGGAGCATTATCAGGATGAGGCATATGCACAGTACGCTTCTTTTCATATCGGACCTCTTTCCGGTTTGCTGTAATAATTTGCCGGTTTATAAGAATCGGGCTGATGCCGATCGAATTTCAGCATCAGCCCGATATCTGTTAAATTACTTGGCAGTTACGGTAACAGTACCTTCGCCGCCCTCAAAGGTGATGGTCACGACATAGGTGCCGTCGGCTTCGCAAACGAAGTTGCCGCCCTCGGCGTTGCCCCAGTCTTTGACATCCCAGTTGTTGTCGCAGCGGACTTTGAACTCGTCGCCGGCCTTGAGCTCGACTTCACCGGTCCAGGTGTTCTCGCCGTTCGCGGTCATCTCGACATCCGCGCCGTCGCTGCCCCAGTTGGAGCCCGCGAAGGAACCGACGATGCCGTAGGTGTGCTCGGTGGGAACGAACTCTTCGACTACTTCATAAGCGATGCCTTCCTTGGCCTCCTTAAGAACGAGCGCGATGCCGAAGCCGGGCTGTTCGGGTGAGGAAGCGTTGCCGTACTGAGCGATGATCAGCGTGTAGAGGCCTGCGCCGCCGATAACAACGGGGTTGTCCGCCCAGGTGAAGCCGTTCTCATCGGGCTGTTCCTGCCATGTGGGCATGAACAGAGTTGCGGGAGTCAGGGACTCTGCATGAGCGGTCTTGGGGTCGGAGATCCACTGATCTTCCGCATAGACCTTGTTGTCGCCGTCAACATCGACGGTGCACTGCGCGATCTTGAAGCAGTAGGAACCGTTCGCGTTGTTCTTGACGCCGTTGATCATGCACTTGCTTGACCATTCTGCGTCGTTGGTGCCGAAGAGCAGGTCGATCGTGTAGAGGTACTTGACGTCCTTCGCCTTAAGGGTCTCATACAGAGCGGCGTCGATCGCCTTGACATCCTCGAGGCTGATGGCCTTCAGAGCAGAGGCCTCGTAAACCTCGGTGTCTTTGCCGTTCCAGCCGTTCTGGGTGCCGTCAGCCAGCAGATACTGACCGTGTGCGCACCAGATGGCATGGCCCTTGTCTTCAAGGGGCTCGGCGGCAGTCTGATTGCCCTGAGGATCGTCGACAGGCTTGTCCGTGGTATCCGCGGGCTTGTCCTCGGTCTTGCCGCATGCAACAAGGCATACGGTCATCAGTGCGACCAGCAAAATAGCAATAAGTTTCTTCATGACTGTTTTTCCTCCTTTTGGAAAACGAGTGTTTGTATTTCTGCCTCGCGGAAGCCCCTTTCGGCGCCCCGTCCGGCGGTTTGGATCCCTTCATATCTATATGCTCCGCGGCCGCTGCCGATGAGAGCGCCGTCAAAAGCTCCCTCCCGGCGGACCGCAGCCATACGCTGCAAAAGAACCCGGAATCTTCCAATGTTGCCTTTATCTCCAAAGGTTTCGCGAAAGATCTCATATATATTATCACACATATTCCCGTTTTTCAATACTTTTTTTGCATATAATCATCAAAAGCCGGCGGATAATATATATCCGAAATGCGAAAAGCGGGCCGCAGGACGGTATAGTCTGCCGTCCGGGGACCCGGCGAAACCGTTCGGCTGCTTTTCGCTTCCAGCCGCGAAGAGGAATAAAGCCGCAGGCTGTTGACTTATCCGCCGCGTTCCGTTAAAATTAGAGCGCGGATATGCCCTGCCCGCCGATAAAAAGCAAATCAAAAGGAGTTGAAATTTTCGTCTAACTTTCGGGGTTCAGATCAAACCGCTGTACTGTTTCTGATCGCATTCAAGGAATATGCCTAATAACGGCAATCAGTAAGACGGCTTTTTTCATTCTCTGTCCCTCCGGTCGGGTAGGTCTGGTTAACAGCGGCGTTATTATAATATGACCGGCCGCTGCTGTCAGCAGGAAAGAAAAGCTTCGCCGGCGGCTGTTATTCCGCGATTCTTCTTGAAAAAGAAGAACGTTTGTGATACATTTAAATCGATCATCGATCTTTGTGGAGGTAAGTATGAAAAGACTGTTTATTATTTCAACCGCGCTGCTTCTTGCATGCGCAATACTTTGGGGCTGTGCTCCGAAGAGCGATACCAAAGGCGCCACCGAGCCGACGGAGGACGGGTATGCTTTCAACACCGAAAACCAGGCGTACTGGCGTGAAAAGCTTCAGTACTACCGCAAGGATGACGGCGTTCGCCAGATCATGCTCGTCAGATGCACGGAGGGCAGCAATGCGACCGTACAGTTTTATACCAAGCTTACCGATCAGAATAACGCATGGAC
>JAEEYN010000178.1 GCA_016288175.1 Bacillota bacterium
GCCGATGAGCTCTCCAAGGTCTTCAAGTATATGCAGATCGACACGATCATCTGCCTTGAATTCACCCAGAATATCGGCGCCCTGCTCGCAAAGCAGCTTTCCGACGGAAGGCGTGAGATCAACAGCGGCAAGGATATCCACGTCATCACCCCGTCCATCAACTCGAACAACCAGCTCACCTTCACGAGCGACACCCAGCCCTTCGTGACCGACCGGAACGTGCTGATCCTGCTTTCGACGATCTCCACCGGCCGCAGTCTTTCGAGGGCGCAGGAGTGCGTCGGCTATTACGGCGGCAAACTTGTCGGCATCGGCGCGATCTTCTCCGCGATCGACGAATCGGACGGCGTTCCGGTTCACTGCATTTTCAGGCCCGACGACCTCGGTAGCTACAACAGCTACAGGAGCGATGAATGCCCCTACTGCAAGGCCGGAAGGAAGCTCGACGGTTTCATCACTACCGGCGGCTATACGGAACTTTGATTTGATAAGCATAACAAAACCGGGCGGATCGCTCCGTCCGGTTTTTATTTTTCCGTTCGATCAGTAAATATCGTGTCTTCGCATGTACATATACATATAGATCACATACGTGGCCGCGAGGATCGCAAAGATCAGCGCTGTCTTCCATTTTCTATTGCAGCTCATCGCAATTGCCGCTGTCAGCGGGAAGCAAGCGCTGAGATAACGCACTGATGACAACAGCCAGCTGCAGCCTATCGCGACGGCGAAATACGAAAGATAATACGCCGTATAATGCGAAGGCAGCTTCCTTGCCCGACCGATCATCAGCAAAAGCGAACCGAAGATCGCTGCAAGTCCCGGGATCCAAAGCGACCAAACGCCGTCCATTCCCGACTTCGCAAAGATTTTCAGATAGTGCACCATGTAGCGCGGTGTATCGAAGAACGGCGTTGCTTTCTGAAACCAATTTTCGCTTTGATATTCAAGGAACTTCAGGCAGTTACCATACAGTGAATAATTGATATAGAGGTATTCGAGCGTTCCGATCGATGAGATCGCAAGCGCTGCAATGAGCTTCAGAAGCGGTCTCCCCCACTTTTTCTTTTCGCGTATCAACTGCACAATGTATCCTGTTCCGCAGACGGCGATCGCGACAGCGAGGATCACTCCGAGCGACCGTGTGTAGCCGGCAAGCGCAGCGAAGATACCCGCGGCGATGAAGCGTTTTTTCTGCAGAAACCAGAAACCGCAGACGGTGAACAGCATGAAAAGCGGTTCGCTCATCGGAGAGTTCATGAAAATCGCGCCGGGCAACAGCAGATATATGAACGCTGCGGCTCTTGCTCGGTTTTCGCCAAGCCCTTCACGAAGCGTCAGATAAGTCATTCCCGCCGTCAGCGATGTTGCCACAGCGTTGATGATCATCGCCGAGATAAAGCTGTCATGGATCAGAACATTCAGTCTGCCGATAAGAGCCGGGAACATCGGGAAAAACACAAGCAGAAGCTTGTCGTTTCCTTCAGTCACATACCAGTTCTCCGCAATGTTTAGGTAGTGACCTGCATCGGTATTGCGCTTCATCCAGGCCGAGCGGACGAACTCCCGCAGGCTTTCCGAAGTGTTCATCGGCGACTGCGACCAGAGCAGCGCGCCGAGCAGGAAGGTCAGGATATGCAGAAGCAGCGCAAAGAGACAGATCGCCGCAAAGGTTTTGAGAACGCGTTTCCGATCGTACAGATCCCCGGTGCCGTCCTTCAGGAGGAAGGAACAGCCTTCCCCGCTTCCGCAGAAGGTATCGACAAACCGCGGCATCGCGGCGATCAGGACAGCCGTGAACGCGGCGAGTGAAACGAGCGGAAGCATCAGCTCCGCAGCTCCGTAATTGCCGACGTTTTTCGCAAAATACACCGCGAAAACGGCAGCGGCGACCACGGCGGCAGCGATTCTTGCCGCGATCCTGGCTGTTTTTCTTCTCGAATATCTGCGGATCTGTTGCTCCATGACTGTTCTCCGTTATCTGCCTTCCGGGATCGCGCAGCGGCGCACGCTGCAGTACCGGATCAGTTCTTGATCGGACGCATAGCCGTAGCAGAAGAGGCTGAAAACGCTCCCGTCCTCCGTAAAGAAAGCGTAAACGCCGTTGTTGTAGCCTTCGATCAATGCAATGTTATCCGCCAGCCGGCGCACGGTCGGCGGCTCCTGAAAATATGTTCTGCCGAGCTCCTCGCTGATCATGGTCTCGAGGTCCTCCGGCGTTTTTTCGCGGTGCCAGTTCAACAGCAGCCTATCGACGTCGTTCTTGTAATAATCGATCAGCACGACCGCTTTTTCGACCGAAATAACGTTGATCGGCTTATCCTCCGGCGGATCCGCAAGCAGATAGTACCGGTCAAGCGTTCCGAGCTCGTCGTCCCGGTGAACGCCGGTTCTCAGCTCTTCGAGGAAGGCTTCCTCGCTTTCAAATACGAAGACCTGATCCGGCCTGAAAGACGGATAGGCGTTCGGGAGCAGGACGCAGTCGAGCTCCGTCAGCGAGAGGATCCGCTCTTCCGAATAGCTTTGCGGCACGCGCAGGAGGAACAGCCCCTCTTCGCGCGTCCAATAAGCGTCGCGCATACCGTCGTCATAGCCGCCGGCATTGATTTCCGTAATGTAAACGCCGTTTCTTTCAATGAAACCGCGCCCGTCGGCATTAAGGTATTGTTCGATATCGAAATCGCTCCAACCCGCTTTGAAGAGCAGCACGAGCGCTTCCCCGCTCTCCCCGAGCGCATATTCGACGGCCGTGCAGGAGCCGTTGAAAGTCAGGCAGCGGAATTCAGCTTCCTCCGGAAGATCGGCGGGCATGTATACGCGGTCTATTTTCTCGATAAGGTACTCATCGCCGCCCTGGATCCGCTCGGCAAGCTCGTCGATGCTCGAAAAGCCGTATGGTGCATCGGTCGCGGAGGGCAGTTTGCTCTCCCATTCGGAATATGAAGGCACCGGATTCGGCGGCAGATCCGGCGCATCGGTCGGAGGCGCGCTTTGCTCGCCCATCGCCGATTCCGTCGGGATCGGCGTTTCGGTCATCGCATACTGCTGCATGCCATTCGGTTTCAAAAGCTTCGCGGCAATCAGCCCGCCCGCGATCAAAAGCGCAAGGGCTGCTGCGGCCGCAAGCCACGGGAAGCGGCGCTTCGCCGTATCCTTCTCGATCTTCTCCATCGCATCCGAAATAAGATCGTCGTCGATATCCGTGAGCGCCTCAGCCTTCAGCGGCGCGGCTTCCGGAGTTTTGGCCGTCTTTCGGCCGTTTTTTTCGTTTTCAAAGCTCATCATAAGAGTTCCTCCTTTACAAGGAAATTGCGCAGTTCATTGCGCGTTCTGAAAAGGATGGATTTGACCTTGCTTTCGCTCATGCCGAAGTTTTCCGCGATCTCCGCGACCGGATCGAAGAACCAGTAGCGCCGCAGGAATACTCTGCGCTTCTCGCTGCCGAGCGTTTCGAGAAAGCGGTTCATCGCGCGAATCAGCTCCCCCGCCTCCGCGCTTTCTTCGGCGCCTTGCGGCGCGGGAAGCACGGCTTCGAGTTCCTCGATGGGCAGCATCACGGCGGCGTTCGCCGCGCTCCTGTCCCTGCGGATGCGCATCAGCGCTTCATTTCGGGCGGCTTTTGCCGAATAGGCTTTAAGATTGCGGGGTTCAGCGGGCGGGATGCTCGACCAGAGCCGCATCATCACGCCGTTCACCGTTTCCTCGATATCCCTCGGATCCCGAAGCACATGCGCGGCGATGCTGCGGCACAGCCCTCCGTATTTTTCAAGGAGAGCCTCCGCCGCGTCCGGATCACGCCGCTTCAGCATTTCGATGATTTGAAGGTCATCCATTACAGTGTAAATTCCTTTCGTTTGTAAAGCTTTACACCCCTTATGATGCAGTTTTCCCGCCGCGGTTGCAGCGGGAGACCGTTTTTTTGCAAATTATTCGAGCTCGGAGCGTTTTTCGCGCTTCATGAGCTTCATGACGCTTTCGAGCGGATCGGCGCCGTGGAAAACTACGTCGTTGACGGCTTTGGCGATCGGCATATCGACGTTATAGGTCTCCGCAAGTTTCATTGTCGCAGGAAGCGCATTGATGCCTTCGACGACCATTCCGACTTCCTTGATCGC
>JAEEYN010000179.1 GCA_016288175.1 Bacillota bacterium
CAGAGGTACGACCTTCACCGGGGGAAGCTTTACGGCTTTATCGACTATGAAAAGGTCGAAGCGGGAGAGCCTATGCTTTGTCTTGAGATCGTCAGCCTCGACCCGGCGAGCGGCGATTACAGAACGATCTGTAAGAAAGAGAACTGCTGGGTCATCCCGCAGATGTTTTATCTTGATGATTACGTCTATTTTTCCGTCCCGGACTACGATTCCGAAACGGAAACCTTAGAGCACGAGATCTTCCGCTGGGATATCGTGAGCGAAGAGCTTGAAACGGTTTATTCGAGCGGCGGACCGGCAGCTTACAGCGGGATAGCCGATATGTGGGTCGAAAGCGACGGCAGCATTTTCCTGATTTCAAGCATCAATGACGAAAGCCAAACTGCTGAGCTGATGCTGATTTCAAATGGCGAGCTTCGGGTCATATCGGAGTATTCCGATTTCGGTATAGCGCATTTTATCGGCGGAGGTACGGTCAATTTGAACTCAACCGAAAAGGAGCTCATCGTTACGGACCTGAACGGCAGCGAATTGAAAAGGATCGGGTTTGAGCTCGAGCTTCCCGACGACCCGAATTACACCGTTGATGCCTCGCGTTCCGCTGTTGATATCTACGGGGATACGGATGAGCTTCTTGTCGTTTACAGCAACTTGAAATTCAGTCATTCGGACGGCAAAATGAGCAGCGGCTCCTGCCTTGTCCTCTATGATCTCACGGAAGAAACGCCGACGGCGCAGCTGCTTGCGGTCAGTCCTTGGCATTGAGCCCGGGTTAATATCACCCAAACCCTCCGAGCGCCGGAGGGCTTTTTCATCCGTTCCTTCGGCGCATGAAGCCTGTTTTGCCATGTTTTTCATTATGTTTCCGCTGTTTTGATTGACAGCCGTCCCGTAATGCGCTATAATAATAATCTATGCGGCCGATACCGAGGCCGCTGTCAAACAAAACAAAGGAGTCCCGATCATGAAGAAAACTCTCAAAAGGATCCTTGCCGCGGCGGCTGCCGCGCTTATGCTCATAGCCCTTATATCCTGCTCGAAAGCTCCCGCCGATCCGCAGGCGGGCGACACCGGCGCGGATCCCACCCGCAAGCCCGCCGTCACGCCCGTTCCCGGCAGCGTCGTCCGGGTCAGCATCACCGTCGACGGACGCAATGCTTACCAGCATCCCGACCTTACCGACGCGGTCAGGCGCACCCTTGTCAACGACGGTCTGCTCGTCACGAGCGCAAGCATAACCGCAAGGACGGGCTCGAACCTCCGTACCGTTATCGAATCCCTTTCCGTATTCTCGATCCCCGTTCAGTTCGGGCCGACGACCGCCGCCCCCATCAGCGTCGGCGGCATTAAAAACGGTTTCTGCGGCGAGACCGGCTACTGGATCATCCGCGTCAACGGCGCGGAGATCACCTCGCCCGCCGGCGAGATCACCGTGAACGACGGAGACAGCATCGAACTGATCTTCACCTGCAGCGCGGGAGCGGACCTCGAATCCCCCGGAACAACGGTCTACACGGCTTCCCCCGCGGCGCCCACGCCCGACCCCAACGACGCCGGCTCCGGCAAGCTCACCGGCGATCCCACCCCCGAGCCGACCGCAACGCCCGAACCGACCCCGACGCCCGCGCCGGGCGGGACCTCTTCCCCCGGCGACAAGACCTCCGGACGCCACTGAGCGAAGGAAAAACCGAATACCGAAACCGAAGGGACGCGCCGAGGCGCGTTCCTTTTTTCATCCGTCCGCCGAAAGTACCCCGAAAGATGGTTCGCAGGCGTGAATTATGCTATTGAAATCCGCGCATGATTTTGTTATAATGTAAGTTGGTACGTTGTTGTGCCAATAACGAGAAACCGAACGGAATGATTGTTATGAACAAAAAAACGATCGCATTGCTGCTTGCCGCACTCTTCGCCTGCATGACTTTCGCTTCATGCTCCCTTATCAACGGCGGCGGCAGTAAAAAAGACGCCGACAACAGTGATGTCAAGGTCGTCATCGAATCGATAACGCAGATCCCCGTCAGCAGCATCGCCCCGATCGACACGACCGAGCCCGTGCTCGACACGCCCGCGCCGACCGATACTCCCGCGCCGAACATTACCCCCCCGCCGGTCATCACCCCGCCCCCCGCGCCGAATTACCATATTTTCGAGAACTGCGCGTTCGTCGGCAATTCGATCTTCGAGGGCCTTCGCCAGTACGGCTTCATCCCCTACGGCCATTTCTTCACCCGCGTGGGTCTCAATATTCTGACCGTTTATACCCAGACCACCACGAACGGGCATATTCCCGTTATCGATGAGCTCAACACCGGCAGCTACGCGGCCGTCATCATGATGTTCGGCCAGAATGAGCTCGGCTGGCCGAATCTCAACACCTTCATCGACAAATACGAGCAGTTCCTCCGCGACGTATGGAGGAGGCAGCCCAATGCCAAACTGTTCATCATGGGCATCCCCCCCGTTTCCGCCGAAAGATCCGCAACGAGCACGACGGGCGTCACGAACGAGAACATCCACCTTTACAACGCCCAGCTCGAGGACCTATGCGCGAGAACGGCGAACTGCTACTATATCTCCATCCCCGAGGTGCTTGTGACCGCGAGCGGCGCGCTTCCGAATGACGCTTCCGGCGACGGCATCCACCTCAACAAAACCTATTCGAAGCTTTGGTCGGACCACATCTGTCTGACTGTTATGAGCATACTGTACGGCGGAAATTAAAGCCGGCAGCAAAAAACCTCAGGAGGTCACAAATGAAAAAGATTTTCGCTCTTATCCTCGCACTCGTCACCGTTCTCTCCCTCTGCGCCTGCGGCAAGGACAAATATGCCGAACTCGCGATCAACGTTGCCGGCTTCGGCCAGAACATCGTCAACGGCTGCAGCTTCGACATCGTTCCCGAAACCGCCGAGCTGAACGCCGACGCGATCCGCAGTCAGCTCGACGCCCTCGGCATCAGCGCGGACGATCTTAAAGAGACCGACGGCAAGCCCGAGTTCTTCTATGCTACCACCGGCGAACAGTCCGCCGATTTCGTTATGGTCATCGGCGCGAAGGACGCCGAAACCGCCAAGAAGCTTTCCGACGGTCAGCTCAAGACCTGGCTCGACAACCTCCGCAAGGATTCGAGCTATAACCCCGCCGAAGCTCCGAAGCTCGAAAACTGCATCAACAAGACCGCCGGCCGCTATGTTTTCGTGATCTGCTCGAAGGACAGCGCCGCCGCGGAATCCGCGCTGACCGAGCTCCTTGACAACGCCGTCAAGCAGAATGTCTGAGGCCGAAGCAAAAAAGAATACCCGCGGCAAAAAGATGCGCCTTTCCGATAAGGCGACGGTCTTCGTTTTCGTCGCGTTCATTGCCGTTTTCGCGCTCCTGCTCCTCATCCTTCCGAAGCATGAGGGCGAGCTGAGCCCGAACGAAAGGCGCGTGCTCGCTTCCGCACCGAACGCGAGTTATCAGAACATCGTTTCCGGCAAATTCTCGAAGGAGGTCGACACCTGGCTCGAGGATCATTTCCCCGGAAGGCTGTTCTTTTTTTCAACGTACAGCTACCTGAACCGCATGACGGGCCGCAACGCCGTTGAGGAGATCTCCCTCGGCGCGAACAGCCGCCTTTTCGAAAAGCCGATCCCCGCCAATGAGGATACGGATTTCTCCGTTGATTTCAACATCGGCAAGATCCGCGCCTTTGCGGAAAAGAACGGCCTCAATTCCTTCGCGTACATCATCCCCTCGAGCGGCTATATGCTCGAAGAGGATCTGCCGAAGCCGCATTTCGATTACCATGACGGCGAGCTCATCGCCCGCTTCAAGGAGGGTCTCGAGCCCGCTGTGGAGCTGATCTCCGCCGAAGAAGTGCTGAAAGGCTACGGCGACGTGCGCGGGCTTTATTACCGCACGGATCACCATCTGACCATGCGCGGGAGCTATGTTTCCTATTGCGCGATCGCGAAAAAGCTCGGCCTCGAACCCCTCTCGGAGAGCGAATTCACAAAGACCGGTTATCCCTTCGAAGGTACCTACTACGGGCGCAGCGGCCTTTTCCTCACCCCCGCGGACACTCTCGAGACCTGGGTCGGGCCCTATGACAGCGGCCTGAAGGTCCGCATCATCAGCGTTGACGGCAAGGGCGAGGAAACGGAGACAGTTCATACCGGCTCCCTCGACACAGCCCAGCTTGCCGAGGACGTGACGGATAAATACGCCGCCTATCTTTACAGCAATCACGGCATCACCGTCATTGAGAACCCGGAGGCGTCGGAGGGCACGCTCGTCGTCGTCAAGGACAGCTACGGCAACGCGATCGTTCCGTTCCTTGCGGCGCATTACCGCACGGTTGTGATGCTCGATCTTCGCAATCTCTACTACGGCGCGGGTTACGCGACCCCCTCCGAGCTTTGCGAGCGCTTCGGCGCAGCCGATTTCGTCGTCATCACCGGCCTCGACACCGTTTCGACGGGCATACTGAATATGCTCCGCTGACGCGTGAGCTTTCTTCAGGCAAACGAAAAGCCATGCGTTTTCACCGCATGGCTTTGATTTTTTTAGCCGGTCATGCGCCGGAATCCGAAACGCCCATCTGCGGCGCGTAACCGATCGAGTACGACCAGCAGGGATCCGCTTCAAGGCGGCACAGCTCTTCAAGCGTCGGGGTTCCATAGATCGTTGTAACGAGCTCGCCGTCGTTTCTTCTGAATACAAAGCGCCGATGGATATAAAGCCCAAGGGTATTGTTCAGCCGTTCCGCCTCCGCTTCGAGCATCTGCCTCGGGGCGATTTGCGGGGGATCGATTGAAGCACGGTCAATAAAGGCTTCCCTTGCCGCGAAATAGTCCTCGGCAGCTTTGTTATATGCGGCGATCTCCGCTTCGGACCGATCCTCCGACCATTCCCCGAAGAAAAGCTCGCGCGGGGAAAGAGCAAGCCAGGCTGCGGACTCCGCATCGCCGTTTGCGGCGCTTTCGCTCATTTCTATGCGGAGCGGTATATATGTGTCCATGATCCATTCGCGCATCCCGCTGTTGAATTCCGCAAATACCGGATCGCGCCTGTAGTATTCGAGATTATGTCCCAAATAGAGAAAATCCGCGGCATAGGGATAATGCAGCGCTTCGCAGGAGGCCGAATAAATATTTCCGTTTTTCGGCCAGTGGTATTCACTGTAAAAATCCAGCAGCGAAGGCTCAAACAGCACTTCGCCGGGAATCGGCATGGGTTCACCGATCACTATCACCGTTGGATCGAGCTGCGAACGCGGTTCGGCAGTCGGCCCCTCCGTCGGTTTTATCGTTGTATCGGAAGAAGGCTCGTCTGTCGGTCTTGCGGTTTCATTCTGAGCCTGCTGCTGATCCGGATCGCCCGTCTCTTCGTTTTGTCCTTTTTCTCCCGAACAGGCGGAAAGTACGATGATCAACGCCGCAATTAGCAGCGCAAAGAAAGCTTTAATCTTTCCTCTCATAGGTTTTTCCTCCTTCATTTTTTATTTACCATACTGCTATTCCGACTCTGACGTTGTTTGTGCATGCCCCGCTATAACTAATCACTATTTTATATTGCCCTGTATATGAAGGTTCAAATTGAACAATTTCAAAATTTCCTTTATTAACGTTTGAGCTTCCTATCAATGTGTCATTTGCGTCATAGACCGAAAGAATCAAATTCGGCATGATTGGTGCTGAGCTGTTTCCTCCGTAAGAGTGGTTATCGTCGGTGCAAATACTTCTTTGCAACCAGAAAATAGCAACTCGAATCACAGTGTTTGATGTGTGATCTATCGTAATGGTTTTTGTATAAGGAAACGCTGATGGCGTGATAGTTTGGGCCCAACATTGATTCCTTTTTGCTACCAGTCTTGCCCAATACGCATCAAGAATACCTGCTCCTTCGTGGTCGCTTATCTGTTCGTTAGAGTTCACACGGACGCTTTGCGCGAATTTGTCCCCTTTTTCTCCGATTCCAACAGCTTCGATTTTTTTGGCACTGCTTGCTGCCATAATTGCTCCAACTGTTGACTGTTGTGTTTTAAGAGCGCTTTTATAACAACACAGCTGCGCAATTACTCCTGTGACTTGCGGTGCTGAGAAACTGGTTCCAATTCCGTCATTATACTGATTGTTCCAGAAAGAAGATGATGGTGCCACTAAATTCGGTTTTTCAGGGCGGTTAAACGGTGATGACGATTCCTGATACTTTGAAAAAGTCGGGAAAGCATAATTCTGAACAACAGTAGAATTATTTGGTTTAAGTCCTCCAACTGTTATCGCATTATAAGCCATTCCCGGGCTTGTAATATAATATGTTGGATCATATATATTGTAATTACCTGCGCTTTTCACAAAATGGACATCATGCTCAAAAGCAATATGATCAACCCATCGACTTAATTCATCGTATGTACCATTTGCAAAAACATCGTTTAGAACGGAGTATCCTCCACTGAAATTAATAATATTTACTTTGCATTCTCCAACAAGCCATTCAGTTGCTATATAAAACTGAGATTTACTGCCTGCTGTGCAACAATACAGCGTTGCATCTGGAACAATCCCGTCATTGTTTCCGGTACTGTCGGAGCCAACAAGGATTCTTGCAATTCTTGTGGGATGATCATTCATAATATGATCTTGCTGTCGTCTAATAATATTTGCCGATGAAAGATAATCTGGATCCTGTCTAGGAACGCCATCAACATCGATTAGACCTATCTTTACACCATTTCCGGTTAATCCATAGTGGTCTCTTACATAGTCAGCACGTGTTATCATGTTTGCTAACTCCAAGCTCTCATTTATTGATTCGATGCTTTCAGAAATACCGTCAGAATCAATGAAGTGGTTAACATATAAGACACCATCGTCTTGTAACATAGAAACAAGTGTAGCTTTTGTAAGATTCAGTATCGCAATTGGACTGTAATTGCTTATAAATATGCAATTCGAATCCTGACAATACCGACAAACAATGTCATTGTTTGAAGATGTATAGTATTCTTTATAAATGCTCCGCTTTATTTCTATTGCGCGTTGGAGCAACAAATCTTCATCCGATGGTTTTATGGGATCTATCGGCATGGATTTCTCCATATCATCTTTACCATTTCCGTCGATAATCAATTCATCGGAATTAAATTGCTCACTATACTTCGCATTCATATAGCAATCATATTCGGCAGGGTATCTTTTGGAAAAATCATTCAGAACGATCTCATCATCAATGCAGGTTAAATAGGCTATAACGTTAATATAATCGTCATCATCGAGAACTTCCAGTTTGACTTGTAAAGAAGGATCGATTTTCACCAAATAGTCTGGAGCTGCAACAATAATAGGAGTTGAAACCAGAACAATTACGATGCTAAAAAGGACAGAGAGAAACCGTTTCATTTTCATCATTCCTTTCTAAAATGAGGTGTTGTGTTATCCGTCATTATTATTATATAATATGTATTTGATTTTGTCAATAATATAATTTACTCTTCTTAGAATTTGGTTGATCCGGCATTCAGACGTCTGCTCCTGAAAAAAAGCGTTTCCGAAGCTTACCGGAAACGCTTTTCTTTTGCCGGAACGGGGGTTTCGCTCTCCCCGTCCTCCCGGAAGGTTCATTCCCCGCCGTTTCGGGCGGAGAGCGCCGCCTCGAGCGCGGCAAGCCGTTCCTCATACTCATAGATCTTCGCCGCGAGCAGGGAGAAATTCTGGTTCAAACAGTTCTCGTTTGCCTTGATATCCTCCTCGTGCCGCTGCGCGTCCTCGTCCCTTCCGAGAGGGACGGGCAGGATGACGTAATAGAGCGCTCGCATGTCCATCGCCTGCATCCCCCCTATTCCGTGCGCCGGCGCAGACCGAGCTCGAGCTCGATCCCGCCCTCGAAGGCGAAGTCCCCTCCCCGCTCGTTTGAAAAACGCAGGCAAAGGCAGCGTCCCGCGCCGAACAAG
>JAEEYN010000180.1 GCA_016288175.1 Bacillota bacterium
AAACAAGTGCTATAACGGATATTTTTCAATCTATCAATCGAGGTTGATATCCTCTGCGACAATATACAGCGGCCTGTTCTTGAGCTCGTCGTACATCCTGTTCATATAACCGCCCTGAATGCCGAGGAAGAGGAAACCGAGACCGAACAGCATCGTGACGCCGAGGAACGCCCAGAGCCACGGAGCGACGCCGACGCCGCAGATGCAGAGGATGATTAGCGTCAGCAGCGCAAGGCCGGAGAGGCCGCATACGCCGACGCCGAAATAGCCGGGAAGCGTCAGCGGACGGTCGCTGAAGCCGATGATGCCGTCCATCGCGAGCTTGAGCATTTTTTTAAGCGTATACTTGGTTTTTCCGGCATAGCGCTCGTTGCGGACGAACTCGATCGGAACGGATTCGAAGCCCATCCATGCGCTCATGCCGCGCAGGAAGCGGTTATGCTCGCGCATCCTGAGGAACACGTCCGCGACCTTGCGGTCGATGAGGCGGAAATCGCCGGTATCGAGCGGGATCTCGTTCGCGCTCATGGCCTTAAGAAGGCGGTAATAGCACTTCGCGGTGAATTTCTTCATGAAGGTCTCGCCCTGGCGCTTCACGCGCTTGCCGTAGGCGATATCCGCGCCCTCTTCCCATGCGCGGACCATGTCCTCGATGACCTCCGGCGGATCCTGAAGATCGACGTCGATGATTATCAGTGCGTCGCCGACGGCGGCGTCCATGCCGCAGGTCACGGCGGTCTGGTGGCCGAAGTTGCGGCTGAAGGAACGGACCTTGACGTGGGGATTCTCGGCGGCGATCCTTCTAAGGATTCGCATCGAGCCGTCGCGGCTGCCGTCGTTGACGTAGATTATTTCATACGGATATCCGATATTGCGCATTACCTCGTCCATGCGGTTGAAGGACACTTCAAGGACCTCCTCCTCGTTATAGACGGGAACGATAAGCGAAAGCATGCTTTCCATTGTTGCCTCCTTTGTTCGCGGCGTTATCCGCCGTTATCGCCATTATAGACTATAAACGGAGCTTTTTCAAGTAAAAAGCACGATTCGTGCTTTTTCGCAGCAAAAAGCATTCAGCGCGAATAATAAACAATAAGCGTTCTATTGACAGTGGTATCTCGTTATGTTATAGTATATACGGTGTTAACGAAGCGAAGCAAATTCGGTTTTGAATAAGCTCATACGCTTCATCAGGAAAAGGGTATGCAGCAGTGAAATAGGTCGTTTTTCAATTTTGTTTTTTAGGAGAGCTCTGCAAATATGAAACGATTTTTACTCTTATTGATTATATTTCTGTTTGTTTTAAATTCGTTTGCCTGCTCAGGCAAACAGCAATCGGAACCCGGCAACAATGCTGTAAACGGAAGTCAGTCTCCGCAGACGGATCCGCAAGCATATGACCCCGATACGGATTTTGACAATCGCTTCGCGAGCATTCAGATGAGCATGGCGGAATCCGACGAGCTTATTTTCTTCAGATCCATGAAGAACAAATATACAATGTATTACGATAAAGCTGCAGACGATTACGGCGTGCTTTGTGCGAAACCTGAATGCCTCCACAACGAGCAGGAAGAGAATCACGACTGCACCGGATACGTCGGCCGCGGTAAGGTCAACAGCTTGTCGCTCTATCAAGGCAAACTTTACTATGTGGCATACTACCATGCCGATGGCAGTCCGACCTTCACTTCCCTTTTCCGAATAAATCCAGACGCAAGCGGAAAAGAAAAGCTGTTGGATCTCAGCATTCCGGAAGGCTATGCTCCGCAGGAATGGCTCATTCATCGCGGCCGGCTCTATATGCGGTGCGTTCAGGATCGGGTGATCAATGCAATGCCAATTCGAACGGTCGCCCTGCTTTCTTCGCCAATAACTGAGTCGGATATAAAAGTTCTTTATGAGTATGAAATAAATGATACCGGCGCGACATGGTCGTCTTACCTTCGATTTATCGGAGATCGCGTTTACCTTGCTTTCAACTTCCGCACCGAGGACGAAAAATACATTACAAAGGTGATTTGCTGCAATGCGGATACCGGTGAATGTACGGAGCTTCTTTCGGATGATTCGCTGACCGAATATCTTCAAGGCTTTTGGGTCAAACCGGATGGAACGATGTACTTTCTTCAATATGGGTATGATCCTGAGGCGAAGCTTTGGAAATCGGAGAATAATGGAGCACTGATTCCTTTTGCCGAGCATCACGATTCGGACGGCCGCTTCATCGTGCAATATCTTTGTTCCGGAGTTATATTCGCATTGGATTACTCCGATTCGGTTGAAGGCAGTACGGACGTCTGGCTGCGTGATTTCGAAGGTAATACCCTTTACAAAGGTTTACTCACGACAGGTTTTATTAACGGTACAAAATATGAAAGCTGGAATCTGCGTTTCAGCACGGTCTGCGGTGATCGAAATGCAATCTATGTATCGTATTTAGCAAGAAATACAAGCGCAGCCGCAGGCGTCACAGAGCCGGATTTCGTCGGTTTCCTCGTCCGGTATACGATAGGCGAAAACGGGCTTGAAGAGAAGCTTTTGATCATTGAAGATAATCTGACTTGAGTATGATCGAGATGAGCAGGTAAAATATAACAAATTTCTGCTTCAATCATGGTTGATTTAAATGCCGGTGTGGTATATAATGGATTTACAAAAGAGCGGCGTATCCATCCGCGCTGTTTCCGTTTGTCCGGCAGCCGTTTGACCGCACCGTTTTTTTCAACAACACATCAGAGGAGGAGCTAAAAATGCCACTCGTAACCAGCACCGAAATGTTCAGGAAAGCTTATGAAGGCGGCTACGCCATCGGCGCTTTCAACGTCAACAACATGGAGATCATCCAGGGCATCACCGAAGCTGCCAAGGAACTGAACGCTCCGCTCATCCTGCAGGTTTCCAAGGGCGCGCGCGAATACGCGAACCACACCTATCTTGTCAAGCTCGTTGAGGCGGCCGTCATCGAGACCGGCCTGCCGATCGTACTTCACCTCGACCACGGCGGAGATTTCGACATCTGCAAAAAGTGCGTGGACGGCGGCTTCACCTCCGTTATGATCGACGCTTCCGGCAAGCCCTTCAAGGAGAATATCGAGATCACCCGCAAGGTCGTCGAATATGCTCATGACCACGGCGTAGTCGTCGAGGCTGAGCTCGGCACCCTCGCAGGCGTTGAGGATGAAGTCAAGGTCAAGGCCGAGGATTCCTCATACACCCGTCCCGAAGAGGTCGAGGAATTCGTCCAGAAGACCGGTTGCGACTCCCTCGCGATCGCGATCGGCACCAGCCACGGCGCTTATAAATTCAAGCCCGAGCAGTGCACCCGCAACGAGAAGGGCATCCTCGTTCCCCCGCCCCTCCGTTTCGACGTCCTCGAAGAGGTCCAGAAGAGGCTGCCCGGCTTCCCGATCGTTCTGCACGGCTCTTCCTCCGTTCCGCAGGAATTCGTGAAGATGATCAACGAAAACGGCGGCAACATGCCCGACGCCGTCGGCATCCCCGAAGAGCAGCTCCGCAAGGCCGCCGCGATGAGCGTCTGCAAGATCAACATCGACTCCGACCTGCGTCTTGCCATGACTGCAAACATCCGCAAGCATTTCGCTGAGCATCCGGATCATTTCGACCCGCGCCAGTACCTCAAGCCCGCCCGCGCCGCCATCAAAGAGCTTGTCAAGCACAAGATCGTTGACGTTCTCGGCTGCGACGGCAAAGCCTGATTATGATTCTTCCGGCGGGTTCCCAGATTGCAGGATCCCGCCGGATCCGATACAGGAGCTAATTTTGGAACAGAACGATTACACAAAATCCCTGATCCTGATCGACGAGGACGATAACGAGATCGAATTCGACCTGATGGATCAGTTCGAGTTCAAAGGCGAGAAGTATCTCGTGCTTCTGCCCGTTGATGACGACAGCGACGATCTCGAGTACGTCATCCTGCGCGACGCCGGCGACGGCGCGCTTGCCGGAATCGAAGACGAAGACACCCTCGACCGCGTTTTTGAAGAATACAAGAAGCGCAACGAACTCACTGACTGAACTCCGTTCGCTGCGTTTTTTTCAAAAAAGATGAAGAATTTACTGCGGCTGACCGCCGTATTGTTATTATTGACTTTCTTCGCTTCCGGCTGCCGCAATACTGAGCCGAAGCTTGATTCGGGCGTCACTCCCCCGCCGCCCGCTGTTACCGCTGCGCCGGATGATACACCGCAGCCGAGCTTAACTACGCCCGAACCGAGTACGGAACCCGCGTCTACACAGCAGCCTGCGCAGCAGGGCAATACTGACGCGCTCGGAAATCCGATACTCACCGCGACTCATTTCGAGCGCTACATCAGTTTCACAAACATCAGCGTTTTCGAAGAAGGCGGCGAAACGCTCGTCGACTGCACTGTCTCGAACGAATACCCCGAACTCCTGCTCTGCTCGGTGACGATCACTTTCTACAACGCTGACGGCGATATCATCGCAACAGGAAGTCTGCAGATGCCGGACGGATCTTTCCTTCTTGCGCTTGAAAACGGCGAAACACCGCTTTATGCAAGGATCCTGACGGATACGGTTTTGACGGATAAGGTTTTCCGCCTGACATTCGATCCGGAGACCGGAGTCAATCCCGGCTAAACTTATTATGAAATCAAAACGGCTTGCATTGCAGGCCGTTTTTTCGTTTCGGTTTTCAGTTCAGATGCTTTGAGTTTTTAAGCCGGATCGGCTGTTCGAGCACAAATTCTGCATAATCGAAAAGCAGTTTGTCGAGAGCGCCGCGGACATCTTCCGGAAGGCGGACTCGGTCCATCTGCGCAGGTGCCAGGCGTATCATACGCCGCAGCGCTTCGAGCACGATCGCGGGATAGTGCGTTTCGCCGCTGCCACAGTCATCGCAGAGCGAGCCTCCCTGAAGGTTCGAAAAAGCTATGGTCCTTTGATCTGTGACGTGTTTTCTGCAGGCAACGCAGCTCGTCAGCGTCGGTTCATATCCGGCAAGGCACAGGCATTTCGCCGTATAGCAAAGCAGGATATCCGCAGGGTCCGCATTGCCATATGCTATGAAACTGAAAGCATGATACAGAAGCGAGAAGAGTTCATCCCCTGCATGGTTCGAAGCGAGTTTCTCGGCAATATACGCCGCCTGCGCAGCGGCAACAAGGCGGGAATAATCCTCGCGCATCGGATAGAACGCTTCGATGATCGAGGACGACGAAACATATTTGATGCCGTTGCGGTCATACACGACGAACTCTCCGTAGCAGTAAGCATCCCGAACGAGACCCGATGCGGTGCTGCTCTTTGAACGGACGCCGCGCGCGGTCACTGTCACAAGACCCTTTTCCCGTTCGAGCACGGTCAGGATCCTGTCATTGTCGCGATAATCGACATATCGCAGAACTATTCCGTTCAGTGTTTCAAAAGCCATTCTGTTTTCCGTAAACAATACTGCCGCAAATTACCGACTCCGCCTGTTTTTTCACCGTTTCGAAGAACGGAAGGAACATATACTACGAAAAAAGCGGCAGGAGGTATATATGGAAAAAGAGAATCCGTCCTCAACGGAACAAGCAAAGCAAAAGAAAGAAAAAGCCAGATTGTTCCGGCTTTTTTCGGAGACCGGAAGCATTTTGGATTATCTTGAATACAGCAGGCTTCGCGGCGATATCCCGAAAAGGAAAAGCTGATCCCGATGCATCAGAAATTCGGATCGAAGCCGAACTCCCGAAGAGCGGACGCGCTGTTTCTCCAATCCGGACGAACCTTTACATAGAGCTGAAGGTTGACCTGAGTTCCGAACAGCCACTCGATATCGTGCCTTGCAGTCATTCCGATCTTTTTCAGCATGCGGCCGTCTCTACCGATAACGATGCCCTTATGCGATTCGCGTTCAACATACATCGTTGCGAAAACGTCGTGGATTCCGTCCTCGCGAAGCTTGATTTTATCGATCCCGACTCCAATGCCGTGCGGGATCTCGTCCCTGATGAGCTTCAGCGCCGTTTCACGGATCATCTCCGAGCAAATAGCCCACATCGGCTGATCGGTGACCATATCATCCGGATAATACTGCGGACCTTCGACAAGGTATTTGCAAAGGACGGCTTCGAGTTTATCGACGTTTCTGCCCGTTTCCGCACTTATCGCGACGGTTTCCGCGATCCATTCCTCGTTTTCGAGCCTTTCGCGGATCTCGTCGATCGCACCGAGGCTGACCAGATCGGTTTTGTTGATCGCCGCAATGACCGGAGTTTTCCCAATGCGCTGCTTAAGCTGCTCAAGCAGTTTTTCATCCTTTTCGCGAATACCGACGGAAGCGTCGATCATCAAAAGAACTGCTTCGACCTCGCCGAGAGCGTCATATGCGACCTTGAGCATGTATTCCCCGAGTCTGCTTTTCGGCGCAGTAACGCCGGGCGTATCGAGGAAAATGATTTGGTAATCAGACCTTGTCACAACGCCCGTTATGCGGTTGCGCGTTGTTTGCGCACGGTCGGAAACGATGCTGATCTTCTGGCCGACCATTCGGTTCATAAGCGTCGATTTTCCGACGTTCGGTGAACCTATGATCGTTATGAATCCGGACTTATACGCCATTATTCCATATCCTTTTTCGTGAACGCAAACGGGATCAGCTCGCCGACGGTGGTGAGCCTGTAGTCACCGTTCCGGTTTGCGAGGATCACGGGCATATCGCTCTCGCAGAATTCCGCAAGGACCTGCCGGCAAACTCCGCAGGGCGAAGAATATGTTTCGCTGTCCGCAATGATAGCAAGCGCTTCGAAATCCCTGTGGCCGTCGAAAACAGCTTTGAAGACTGCCGTACGCTCGGCGCAGACCGTCGGAGTATAGCTCGCGTTCTCGATATTGCAGCCGAGATAGTAATCCCCGTTTGCCGCCTTCAGGCAAGCACCAACGCGGAAATTCGAATAGGGACAATAGGCTTTTTCTCTTGCCCTGACCGCAAGCGAGATCATGTATTCGATTTCTTCTTTGTTGATTTCTTTCATAGCTGTTACCGTTTCTATTTGATTTCGGAAAGTTCCGGCAGCGACATGATCGCTCTCTGCCGGGAAAGCATCAGTTCTTCGTCATCGGGCTGCATATGGTCGTAACCGAGCAGATGCAGCATCCCGTGGACGGTCAGGAATGCGATCTCGCGTTCCGTTGAATGCCCGAGTTCGCTTCCCTGCTGCGCAGCACGCTGCACGGAGATCATGATGTCCCCTAGGAATCCGTCCGGCGGAGCTTCAAGGGGATCGCCCTCATCCGAAGGAAAGCTCAGCACATCGGTCGGTCTGTCAACGCCCCGATAATCCCTGTTGTAGCGGTGTATCGTTTCATCGTCCGTCAGAACGATCGAAGCGAATCTTTCCGAAGCGTTTTCGAAGCCAAGAGCCGCCCCCGCCGCCGCTTTTACGGCGCGAAGCTGCTCCTTTGTCGGTTCGAAGGATTCGGATGAAACGATGTTGCTGCCTTCAAAGCTCATTTACGGTCACCTCAGATTGTTTCTGCGGTCATTCGCGTTGATCTGCGCAAGTGAAGAATAATTCTGCTGGGGGCGCTGCAGGCTCGAGATCTTCTGCTGATCGCCGGAAGGATATTCGATGCGCTCATGATACTGCGCAAGCAGGTTCTTGATGAAGATCTCCTCGATCCGACTGACATCCTGCGCCGTCAGCGGGCTTTCCGTAAGCTGCCCGTCCTTCGTACGCCAGAGGCTGTTTACGATCGCGTTGACTCTTTCCTCGATAAGCTCGTTTGTCGGGTGCTTGATCGCGCGCACAGCCGCTTCGCAGCAGTCGGCAAGCATCAGTATCGCATCTTCTTTGGTATGCGGCTTGGAAGATTTATAACGGTACGTGTTGATATCAACCGCATCGGGATTAGCAGCGTTCGTCCTTGCTTTGTTATAGAAATAAGCAACAACCGAATCGCCGTGATGATTGCGCGCCATGCGAACGATCTCCGAGGGGAATTTGTTCTTTTCAAGCAGCGCCGCGCTGTCCAGCGGGTGGGCGATTATGCGCCTTGCGCTTTCCTCGGGCGAAAGGTCGTCATGAATATTGTATTCACCCTGGTTCTCTTTAAAGTACTTGGGGCTCGCAAGTTTTCCGACGTCGTGATAATATGCCGCGGTCTTGCAGAGCAGCGCATTTGCTCCGATAAGCTCCGCAGCGGCTTCCGCCATAACTGCGACGATCAGCGAATGATGATAGGTTCCCGGTGCTTCAAGCATCAGCCTCTTGAGAAGCGGATTGTTGGTGTTCATGAGCTCGTTGAGCCTTGTTTCAGTCGCGAAATCGAAAAGCCTTTCGAAAACAGGCATGAGTCCCGTTGCGAGAACGCCGCAAATGAAGCATCCGGCAACTGTCCACAGCGCGGAAAGAAGTATATCCGGGAAGAACGTGGCTTTGCAGAAAGCCTTGATAAGAACGACTGTCAGCGCGCCGGCAATTCCGCCGACGAGCGACGAAACGATCGGCTGAAGACGTCCGCTGGAAATATTCAGCGCGAGGGTTGCGACGATACCGCCGATCAGCGTTGCAATCCCGATGGCGGCAGGCATGTCCATCGCGCCGACGCCGGTAATATGAAGGTTGATCAGCAGGCACATACCCGCCATCAGCATCGTCATCATATAGCCCGAGCGACGCGAAATCAAAAGGCCGCAGAGTATGATCGCAAGGAACGAAGCGTTGAATGCAAGGTTGATGAAACTCATCAGCGCCGAAGCGACCGTTGCGACGGCTATCAGCGTCGCAACCGCAATCAGCTGCCTCGTTTTCGTAAGGATGGCCCTGTCCTCAAAATAGAGGTATGCGAGCAAAATGACAGTGCTCCCGACGATCGAAACAGCGCAGCCGAACACGAGCCAGAAATAACTCTCATCCGTCCAGTGCGCCGACGCGCGGAAATAGATCGCAATAAATACGATCACCGCAACTATCGCCAGAATAATAACACCGACGCGCGGAAGCACTCTCGGAATGCTCAGCAAGCTTTTTTTGTTTTCCGTGCCTTTCTTAGGAGATGCTGACTGCGGCTCAACTCCTTCGGCAAATCCCATAAGTTTTTTCTTTCTCATCTGTGCCTCCATCAATCAATTGGTTTGTTTCGGCGGTGTCGAATCGATCCCGGGCCGGATCACTGTCTGCGCTCCGGTCTCGTTTCCTGTCTTTCTCTCTGTCTTTCGGCGGCCTTTGCAGCGGCTTTTTCATAAGCAAGAACGATCCTTTGGACCATCTCGTGGCGGAC
>JAEEYN010000181.1 GCA_016288175.1 Bacillota bacterium
ACAGGAAAACACGGTGCCGGTCGTATTGAAGCTGCTGCCTTCGGGATAGAAGACCATGCAGGACGAGGAAACGACAGAGCCCTGCACGCCGCCCTGTTCGGCGAGTGCCGTACCGCCTGCACGCTGAACGGCAAGCAGGACGTCGCCCTTTACGATGGAACCCTCGACAAACTCAAGCTTTTCGCTGTCATAGGGGACCCTGATGGTAAGCGCGCTTGCCTGATAGTCACCGGAAAGGTTGACCGTCATGGTGAAGGTGCCGCCCTGTTCGACCTCTTCTTTATCGGTGGTGATAAAGATGCTCGGGGTCTCACTGGGAGTGACTTTGTGGTTCTGGATTTCCGCCATTGCGGGCACTGCAAGAGCAAGCACCATAACAACAGCAAGAAGCGCCGAGAGGAATCTCTTCATACTATTTCTCCTTTATAGTTTTGAGCCTTTCCCGCCCGTAAATCTGGCGGGCGGCATAGAATCGATTTCGCTTTTCAGCGGAAGACTGCGCCGATTGGCGCGGGGGGAAAAGAGGAACACGGGAGGGTTTGGATGAATACGCGGATCCTGTCCGCAGCGGTGCAGGCCGGTCTGAGCTTCCGCGTACACTGTCAGTATTTTCAGCACACAAAAGTGCACTTTGAACCAAAGTATATAATACAACAATGCTTTTGAATTGTCAAGCTATCAATTCAATATATAGGAAAGTCTGTAAACAATGCGTAAAAAAAACCGCTGCCGGGAAAGCAGCGGTTTTTTATAAGCCTTTTAGGTAATCAGATATCTTCATCCTCGTCTTCGATGCTGTCAACACCGATATCGTCGTTGCCGCTGGGCTGAGAATCGGTAATAACATCGTGCTTTTCAAAGCGGATGACTTCCATTTCGAGTTCTTCGTACTTCGTTTTCACTGTTTTCCCTCCTTTCGCGGGCAGCTGCGCTTCAACCGGAAACGCCGCCTTCGAATTTCTGAAAAGAATATTTATCTTCACGCCGCTCTTCCGGCTTTCCGTTTCGGGCGTTCGCGAGGCGCCGCGGAAACGACCGGAAGCAGGGCATAAAAAATCACTGTTAACGTTCCGAGTTATAATACAACTTCTATGGGAAAAAGTCAAGATATATTTGCGGATTCTGTTGGATATAATTTCGCTTTCGCAATCTTCGATCCGACATCCGCGCCGCTCATCCGCCGCAAAAGCTCATCCGCTCTTTCCGCCGCCCGTTTTCCCGCCGATGCGGCGATCGGGAGCCCTCCCGGCGGCTGCTGCCACTGCGTTGCGAGGAGGACGTTCGAAAGCCCCTT
Organism: Bacillota bacterium; assembly: GCA_016288175.1. GTDB lineage: Bacteria > Bacillota > Clostridia > Christensenellales > CAG-138 > PeH17. Next base: position 1,295 of record JAEEYN010000181.1, read on the forward strand.
GACCGCGCAGCCCGCGGGCCGCGGAAGAAAGCGGGACGAAAAAGCGAAGCTCATATATGAGCCGAATTCCGAACCGAAATACCGGCTGTAGGTCGCCGGCGTCCAGACGTCCGCCGCGCCGAGCTTTCCCGCAAGAACCGGTAAAGCCTTTTCGATCGCTTCGGCAGCCGCTTCGGCGAGTTCCGTTTTCTTCTTTTTATATTGTTCCTCATCCGCCGCAAGCGCAGTAAGCTTTCTTGCCTCCGCTTCATCGAGGAACGCCAGTGTCTGGATGATGTTCTTCCCCGGCGGAGCGAAACCCGGCTCATGCGAAAATTCCCGGAGAGCGATCCTGCCGAACGCGGCGAAGGAGCGGTGGTTTTCGGGCAGGTCGATCACAAAATCTCCGCTGAACGGAAGCTTTTCGCTGCCGCACTCAAAGGCGCAGTGCCAGCTTGAGAAACGGAAGAGGCGGCGGTCTTCGGTCATCCGCGCGATCTGCGCCGGCATCGGAGCGGGGATCACCTTCCCGAACAGCGCCGCGGGATCGGCGGCAAGAACAAAAGCATCCGCCGAAAGCTCCTCCCCGCCGCCGAGCATCAGCGAGACAGCCCTGTTCCCCTTCAGTTTGAGCTTTTCGGCTTCCCTGCCCGTCAAAAGGATCCCGCCGAGGCTTTCGAAGCGCGAGGCTATCCTCTCCGCCATCGCCGTCGAACCTCCGCGCGGCACTCCGGCGTTATGCCCGCAGAAATCGGACATGACGAAGATCAGCCCGAGCGAGCCGAATTTTTCCGTTAAAAACGAAGTCAAAAAGCGGCGGATCAGCGGACTTTTGAATTTTTCCGCGAGCTCCCCCGCCGTAAGGCGGTAATACCGAAACAGAAGCGGCAGCGCGGCGGCGCGGGCGGCAGGGCCGGAGCTTTCGTTATGCCCCTCCCCGGCGATCCCGCAAAAGCCCTGCACGGCGCGCACGGCACGGATCAGTTTTTCCGTTTCGCGCCGATCCTCCGGGGAAAGCGCGAGCATATCCCGCCGCAGCCTTTCGATATCGCTGTAAAGCGACAGGCGTTTTCCCTCGTATTCGCAGGTAAAAAGGCTCTCGCCGATATGCACCGGGATATCTCCGAGCGCGCCGAGCTCGCGCCAGACGCCGTACATCTCCGACGCCGGGTTCGTTCCGCAAAGCCAGTGAACGCAGTTGTCGATATGGAACCCGCGCCTGTCCCAGCCGGTCAGATTTCCGCCCGGAAAAGCGTTTTTTTCAACGATGACCGCGCTGTGTCCCGCAAGAAGCGCGTAAATGCCGCAGGAAAGGCCGGAAACTCCCCCGCCGATAATGAGTATTTTTGCCATAGAGCCTCCTTCTGTACTTGGTGCTTGCTGCTTCCAGTTTGCCCGAATGCAGGGCAAAATATCAGCGCCGGGCAAATCAGCGCCGGAAAAAAACGGTACGGCCGCATTCAGGCAGCCGCACCGGCAAAAAGGAGGAACCGATGGTCCGTATTATTCGTCGATCTTAAGAGCCTCCACCATATTTATTTTTTTGCTCTTGGCGGCGACCATGAGACTCACTGCGATCGATACGCCGAAGGTCACGAGGATGCTTACGGAATAGGTCAGCACGCCGAGGCTCAGCCGGAGCTCGTATTCGCCCGCGAGCGCCTTGATCAGGTATTGGAGCACTCCGACTCCCGCCGGAAGGCCTATCAGAACGCCGATCACGGTCAGCCACAGATTCTGCCCGATCAGCAGTCTGCCGATATGCTTATCACGGAAGCCGAGCACCTTGAGCGTTGCAAGCTCCCTGCTGCGCTCGACGTAGCTCATAACGCCGAGGTTATACAGCACTATGACGCCGAGCACGATCGCCGCGGCCATCAGGATCACGATCATCATATTCATGAGCTCCATGAATTTATCATAGGTATCCATAAGGGTTCTTTTATCCTGTTTTCCGGTGATCGCCGAATGCTCCGGGATGTTTTCAACGGATTCGTTGGTGTATATCGAGGTTATGCGGTATTCGACGCCGAGCTTTTCCGCACAGCGGGCGGTCATTGCGATGCTCTCCGTCATTACGGAACGGTAATAGCCGGCGACCCGCACGCGATACGTCCTGTCACTCCCATAGGGCGAGAATTCGATCTCCTCCCCCACCTTCGCCCTGTCAGCAAGCCGCATACAAAGGTAGACTCCGTCATCCGTGAGGCGGATATGCCCGCTCTTTTCGGCGGGGAAGCGGATCAGATCGTGATCCGCGCTGTAGATCATCAGCGCCACGGTGTCGCCGTCGAGGCTTACGCCGGAAGCCGATTCGAAATCCCCGTTCAATTCCCCGGCAAGAACGAGGGCTTCACTCTTTTCGGCCGTTTCGGAGAGATTCACCTTCGTATTATAATTGCTGACGTCCTCATCGAGAACCTTCATAAAGTATTTGAGCGTATCGCGCATCCCGAGGCCGCCGACGAGCAGGATCATGCAGCCGACGATGCCGACGAGCGTCATTGCGGAGCGGTTCTTATGCCTCATCAGATCGCGAATATTCCATTTCGTACCGAAGCTGAACCTTTGCCAGACGGGCAGCCGCTCGACAAAGCTCTTTTTCATGCGCTTCGGAGTGTACGGACGGAGCGTTTCCGCGGCGGTGCCGCGGAGCATTTTTCTGACGGAGAAAAAGCTTATCGCCGTCAGAACGGCAACTGTCAGAACGATCACCGGTATGCAGAAGAACGGCATGACGAGCTTCCACTCCGGAAGATCAAAATAGGTGCTCATCATTCCAAATGGGCTCATGATGAGCGCGGCAATGCCGTAGCCGAGCAGCACGCCAAGCGCCGTGCCGAGCGCCCCTATCGCCAGCCCGTAGCTCGTATAATGGGTCATGATGTGTCTGTCGCGGAAGCCAAGCGCCTTGAGCGTTCCGATCTGCGTCTTTTCCTTCGCCGTTATCCGGTGCATCGTCGTTGCCATCGTCAGCACGGCGATCGCAAGAAACAGCACGGGGAGGATCGAGCCCATCGTCTTGCCTTCCTCCGCCTCGCCCATCGCCTCCTTATAGACGGTGTGATCCTCCTTGCCGACGAGCTGAACGGTTTTGCCGAGGGCGGAATTCACCTTTTCCTCGAGCGCCTTTTTATCGAGAGCGGAGATCAGGTTGATCTGCGGATAGAATACGCGTCCGACGGCGTTTTTGAGGAGCTTAGGCGAGATATACGCAAAGCCGAAGGTGCTGTAATCCGGCATGACCTGATTGCTGTCCGCGACGCAGATCATGTGCTCGCTGCTCTTGGCGAGGGCGGCTACCTTTGCGGTTATTTCAGCGCCTTTATAAGTCAGCGTCAGCTCGTCGCCGAGCTTTATCCCGTTCGCCTGTGCGAACCTGTCGGAAAGATAAATGCCTTCGCTTTCCGGCGAATAGTCTTCACCGGAGGTTATCGTCATCACCGAGACGTTGTAATCCTCCGAAACGTCGAGCGCAACGGATTTCTTCGTATCCTGCAGGCCGACGTTGACCGAAAGATAGCGCGTTGCCGCATCCACGCCTTCGATATTCTTGATTTTTTCGATATCTTCCTTTGAAAATCCCGTTTCGGAATACAGCCGATAATCAGCATATGCGGTTTGCTCGAGGAACTCTCCGACGTCCTCCTCGATGCTCTTCCACTCGATGTTGAAGCCGAGGAATACGCCGACGCCGATCGCTACCATGATTATCATGGAGATGAACTGCGCCTTATAGCTCCGGGCAGTACGGAAAAGCTTTTTTACAAGCATGCGCCGCCCTCCTTACCAATCTATATCCTCTGCCGCGGCAGGCGATTGCTGCTCCTCGAAGGAAAGAAGCCTTCCGTTCTTCACTCGGATCACGATATCCGCCATCCGCGCGATATTCTGGTTATGGGTAACGATGACGATAGTCTTGCCGTAGGTACGCGCCATTGAGAGAAGGAGCCGCAGAACGGCAACACCGGTCTGCGAATCGAGCGCGCCGGTCGGTTCGTCGCAAAGCAGTATTTTGGGGTTCTTTGCAAGTGCCCGCGCGATCGAAACGCGCTGCTGTTCGCCGCCGGAAAGCTCCGACGGAAAATTGTTTCTGTGGTCTGAAAGGCCGACCTTGGCAAGCATTTCAATGGGATCCAGCGCATCCTTCGCGATCTGCTTCACGAGCGAAACGTTTTCATATACCGTCAGGGTCGGGATCAGATTATAAAACTGGAACACGAAGCCTACAATGGATGCGCGGTAATCCGCGAGCTCATCGCGGTCAAGCGTTGAAATATCCCGCCCGCAAACGCGGATCGTGCCGCTCGTCGGGCTGTCCAACCCGCCGAGAAGATTCAACAGAGTGCTTTTGCCCGCGCCGCTTGGACCGAGGATCACAACGAATTTGCCCTCATTAAGTTCAAAGCTGACTCCGTCCAGCGCTTTGAGCTCGTGATCGCCCGCAGTGTAGATGCGCGTCACGTCCTTAAACTCCACTATCGCCATACAATCCCCGTCCTTTCACTTTACCGTTCTGTAGCCGAAAAGGCTTTTTTCGACCTGACAGGAGGAAGCCTCCCCCGGGGTATAGCCCGTCCGCTCGATGGTCGCTTGCAGACGCCGAGCGTCGATCGGCTGTTCCGAAACAATCTCGGCAAAGCCCTTTACGCTGTTGGCCGAAACCTTTTTAAGCAGATTTTCGCCCTCGAATTCCCGGCGGATCGCTTCTTTTATATGGGCCTCGCACATTGCGCAGGCCATGTCCTTGACCGCAACAGTCGTTTTGTACATTATACTGTTCCCCCTTCAGGCGATGTGTTCGTCAAGTATCAGCCGCAGCGCGGAGATGGAGCTCGAATGACAGCGCGCGACCTTCGTTCTGACGTCCAGCTCGTTCAGCGCGCAATGCACCATCTTATGCGATACCGTGCTCGTAAAGAGTATCAAAAGATCCGGCGAACCAATGTTTTTCAGTCCGTTAGTCATTTTCGGATAGACCTTCGCTCGGCAGTTGTATTCTCCGCAAAGCTCCTTGTATTGGCGCACCATGCACTCGTTCCCGCCGACTATAACAACGCTCATATGATATCCTTCCTGTGGTTAGCATCTGCTAACTCTTTTTGTTTTATAAAAGCGGCCGCCAATCGGTTAGCGGCTGCTAACTACTCATGCAGTATAACTCATCCGTCCGGCTTTGTCAACCCCTCTGCGGCGTTTTTCAGGCTTTATCAGGGTGTTTCCCGCGATTAGCTGCGGATTTTGCCACATGATTTGCATTATGCGGTATATTATGGTAAAATTATAACGTTAAAGCATTAATCCGGAGGTATTTAAAATGAAATGTCCCTATTGCGGAAGCGAACATATCGAAGAACATATTTCCTGGGGAAAAACGATCGACACGGGCTGCGTCGGTCTGAGATACACCCGCGGCACGCTCTGGACCGGCATCGCGCAGGTCTATTCCGATCTCTGCCTTGACTGCGGCGCGATCGTAAGATCCTATATTCAGGAGGATACGAAAAAGGAATGGAGCCACGACGCCGGCTCCCGCTACACAAGGTAGCTTTACTGCGATTGAATTATCACATAAGGAGTGATTTGATTATGAAGACCAAACTGTTCTGCGGAGAGGAGATCTCCTGCCTCGGCATGGGCAATATGCGTTTGCCCGTCAACGAGGAAAAGAAGATCGATTTCGACCGCGCCGCCGAGATCATCGACCACCTGTACAAAAGCGGAGTGAACTATTTCGACACGGCCTATGTCTATCACGGCGGCGAATCGGAAAGCTTCCTCGGCAAGGCGATGAAAAGGTACCCGCGTGAGAGCTTCCGCCTCGCGACGAAGTTTCCCTATTTCGTCGGCAAGGCTCCTGCGGAAGTCTTTGAGGAGCAGCTCAAAAAGCTCGACACCGATTACATCGACTTCTACCTTCTCCATGCTGTCGGCGACGGCAACGCGGACGGCTATCTCAACGAAGGCGCACTCGAGTATTTCCGGGAGCAAAAGCGCCTCGGCAGGATCCGCCATCTCGGTTTTTCCTTCCACGGCTCGCTTGAAACGCTGCGGCGCTTCATCGCGGCGAACGATTGGGATTTCACGCAGATCCAGCTCAACTATATGGACTGGACGCTGCAGCACGGCAAGGAGCAGTATGAGATGCTGACCGAAGCGGGGATCCCCGTCGTCGTCATGGAGCCCGTGCGCGGCGGCCGCCTTGCGAAGCTCACGCCCGACACCGAAGCGGAGCTCAAGGCTGTCCATCCCGAATGGAGCCTGCCGTCCTGGGCGTTCCGCTTCCTTATGCGGCTTCCGAACGTGAAGGTCATTTTGAGCGGCATGTCCACACTCGAACAGGCGGAGGACAACGCGAATACCTTTACGGACGGCGAACCGCTGAGCGATGAGGATACCGCGCTGCTGCTCGATGTCTGCGAGCGCTACAAGAAGCAGGTCTCCGTGCCCTGCACCGGCTGCCGCTACTGCGTTGACGACTGTCCGATGGGCATCAACATCCCGGAGATGATGGAGATCTACAACAAATTCAAGCTCAACGGACGCCACGCCGCGAAAGCCATCGAAAAGCAGGAGCCGAACGCGAAGGACTGCATCGGCTGCGGCGCCTGTGCCGCGCTCTGCCCGCAGGGGATAGAGATCCCGAAGGTCATGGAAGAGCTGCGCGAAGCCGTTAAAGAGGACTGAGTCTTTTACCCGCCCGCCGTTTCACCGCGGGGACGGACCCGAAAACGATATGAGAAACGAAAAAATCAGAGATCTTGTGCTCGCCGCGATGTTTTTCGCGATCGGGCTTGTGCTTCCGTTCGTCACGGGGCAGATCCCGGAGATCGGGAAAGCGCTCTGCCCGATGCACCTTCCCGTGCTGATCTGTTCGCTCGTGCTCGGTTGGAAATACGGCGCTGTCGTCGGCCTTCTCCTTCCGATCACGCGCAGCCTTATCTTCGGCTTTCCCCCGCTCTACCCGAATGCCGTCGCCATGACCTTCGAGCTTGCGGCATACGGCTTCGCCGCGGGCTTCATCTACGGCCTTTTCAGGAAAGCCGGCTTCACGACCGCAGCAAAGCGCATCATCGCGCTCTATATCGCGCTGATCGCGGCTATGATCGTCGGGCGCCTTGTCTGGGGCGCGGCGCAGTGGGTGCTGCTCTCTCTCGGCGGCAAAGCCTTCACTCTTGAAGCGTTCCTCGCCGGAGCGGTGACGGGTTCGATCCCCGGCATCGTCATCCAGCTGCTCCTCGTTCCGTCCCTCGCCTTCACGCTCGAAAGCGTGCTTTCGGGCGACAAGAGCGTCAGGAAGGCGGACTGACCTTTTCCGATGGCAAAGTTCCCGAAGATCACCGAGAATACCGAAACTGTCATCCGCGGGCTGGAAGCGCGTTTTCCGGCCCGCTTTCCCCTGCGTTCGGATGACCGAAACGGAAAGCCGCTGCTCGTCGCGATCGACGGGCGCTGCGGTTCCGGCAAAACGACGCTCGGTCTTGCCCTTCAGGCGGAGCTGCGGGAAAGGTTCGGCGTGCCCGTGAACCTTTTCCACATGGACGATTTTTATCTCCGCCCGGAGCAGCGGACGCCCGAACGCTACGCCGAGCCCGGCGGGAACGTGGACCGCGAACGCTTCCTTCGGGAGGTGCTGGAGCCGCTTTGTAAGGGCAAGACCTTTTACTATTATCCGTTCAGCTGGCATCTCGGCGGATACCTTGAGCCTGTCGAGGTCCGCAAAACGCCCGTTTCCGTCATAGAAGGCTCGTTCAGCTGCCATCCGGAGCTCATGCCGTTCTATGATCTGACGGTGTTCCTGACGCTCGATCCCGCCGAGCAGCGGCGGCGTCTGCTGCTCCGCGAGGGTGAGGAAAAATTCCGGCAGTTCATCGAAAAATGGATCCCGCTCGAGGAACTGTATTTCACCGGCTGCGATACCGCAAACCGCTGTGAGCTCGTGTTCGATATGACGCGGAGGGAAGAATGAAAACGATTGAATTGACCGATCTGAATATCCCGGAGCTTGCGCCGTACGCGAGGCTTACCGAAGCGCAGCTCAGGCGTGCGGGTGCGCGCGGCGTCTTCATCGCGGAGAGCGAGGAGGTCATCGAAGGCGCGCTCGCGGCGGGGTATCCGCTCATTTCGATGCTGACGGATCATCATCACCTTCCCTCCGCCGAAAAGGTGCTTTCGGCCCTTCCCGCGGCGGACGCCGAACGCGATATCCCCGTTTACACGGGCGAAGCGGAAAAGCTCGAAGCGCTGACCGGTTTTCGTCTTTCGCGCGGGGTCCTTGCCGCGATGGAACGCGTTCCCCTGCCGCCCGTTGAAGCTGTGATCGCCGGAACGCGGCGCATCGCCGTTCTCGAGGGCGTCAACGACGCGGCGAACATCGGCGCGATCTTCCGCTCCGCGGCGGGGCTCGGCATGGACGCGGTGCTCATCGGCGAGAACTGCTGCGATCCCCTCAACAGGCGCGCGGCGAGGGTCAGCATGGGCGGAGTTTTCCGCGTTCCCTGGACGGTCCTTCCGACGCTCGACGGCGATAAAAACCGCATAGACATCGGCCTTCTTCAAAAAAACGGCTTCAAAACTGCGGCGATGGCGCTTCGGAAGGAATCGGTCGGCATCGACGACCCGCGCCTTCTTGCCGAGGAAAAGCTTGCGCTGATGCTCGGTTCGGAGGGAAACGGCCTGCACCCGCGGACGATCGCGGAGAGCGATTACACCGTCCTGATCCCGATGAAAAACGGCGTCGATTCGCTGAACGTCGGTTCCGCGGCGGCGATCGCGTTTTACGCCGCGGTCTCCCGCAAGCGATGAGCTTCGCAATAAACGGGATCCGCAGCGGCCCCTTCCGGGACCGTTTTTTTATTGCGTAAAGTCCGACTTTGCGATATAATATAGTTGTGAAAGATTGCGCAGGCGGCGTTTGAAGGCGCTTCCCGCGCAAAACAAGCCAAACAGGAGGAGATCCAATGAAATTTTCCGAAATGACCTACACCCGTCCGAATACGGAGGAAGTCAAAAGCAAGCTGACCGCACTGACCGAAAAACTCAAAGCGGCCGCTTCGTATGACGAAGCCCGCGGCGTTTTCCTCGAAATGGAGGAAAACCAAAAGGTCGTGATGAGCATGGCGGAGCTCGCCATGATCCGCCATTCCATCGACACGCGCGATGAATTTTACGATGCGGAAAGCACTTTCTGGGACAGCTTCAGCCCCGAGATCCAGGAATACATGCAGCGCTGGACGATGACGCTGCTCGAAAGCCCGTTCCGCCCCGATTTCGAAAAGGAGTTCGGCGACCTGATGTTCGTCAACGCGGAGATCGGCCTCAAGGCGTTCTCGCCGGAGATCATCCCCGACATGCAGAAGGAGAACGAACTCACCAACGAATACGCGAAGCTGATCGCCTCCGCGCAGATCCCCTTCGAGGACGGCGTCTACACGCTCTCCCAGCTCACGCCCTTCAAGACCGACAGCAGCGACGAACGCCGTCTTGCCGCATGGAAGGCCGAGGGCAAATGGTATAAGGAGCATCAGGACAAGCTCGACGAGATCTACGATAAGCTCACCCACCTCCGCGACGGCATGGGCAAAAAGCTCGGCTATGAGGGCTATACCACTCTCGGCTACTACCGCATGGGCCGCAACTGCTACACCAAGGACGACGTTGAGCTCTTCCGCGCCGCCGTTCGGAAATACCTCGTTCCCGTTGCGGATCAGATCATCCGCGCGCAGGCGAAGCGCCTCGGCAAGAGCTATCCCCTCTCCTTCGCGGACGCGGCGCTGAGCTTCCGGAGCGGCAACCCCCGCCCCGCCGGAACAGCGGACGATATCCTTGCCGCCGGCAGGAAATTCTATGACGAGCTTTCGCCCGAAACGAGCGAATTCTTCCGCCATATGCTCGATGATAAGATGATGGACGTGCTCTCCACCGAGGGCAAGCAGGCGGGCGGCTACTGCACCGGCATCCCGATGTACGAAACACCGTTCATCTTCGCGAATTTCAACGGCACGCAGGGCGATGTTGAGGTCGTGACGCACGAAGCGGGCCACGCCTTCGAATACTGGCTCAACCGCAAGCGCATCCCGCTCGAGTACGCCTGGCCTTCCATGGAAGCCTGCGAGGTGCATTCTATGAGCATGGAATTCTTCGCCTGGCCGTGGGCAAAGTACTTCTTCGGCGACGACGAAAGGAAGTTCCTCTACAGCCATCTTGCCGGTTCCGTGACCTTCATCCCCTACGGCACGATGGTCGACCATTTCCAGCACATCGTCTATGAAAAGCCGGAGCTCACCCCTGCCGAGCGCCACGCGGAATGGAAGCGTCTGCTCGGCATCTACATGCCCTGGATGAAGCTCGACGGCGATATCCCCTTCTATTCGGACGGCGAGGGCTGGCAGCGCCAGACGCATATCTACCAGAGCCCGTTCTATTATATCGACTACTGCCTCGCGCAGACCGTCGCGCTCGAGTTCTGGGCGATGATCCAAAAGGACAAGGACGACGCCTGGAAGCATTACATGGCCTATACCGAGCAGGGCGGCAGCCGCACCTTCACCGACCTTCTCAAGAACGCCGACCTCGTGACGCCGTTCGATGAAAACTGCCTCAAGCTCGTCTGCGAGACCGCAAGCAAGTGGCTCGAGGATTTCGACATGACAGGGATTGAATAAAAAAAGGAGATACTGTATGAAAAAACTATTCGCACTCATCATCGCGGCGATGCTGCTATTGACCGCGATCCCCGCTTCGGCGCTCGCTTCGCTGCCGACACGCAGCGCGAGGACCGAAAAGCTCGACCTCACCGGCGTCACCTCCCCCGCCTCCAACTCCGCGGAAGGCTGGAGCTATGACCCGGCCGGCGACAACGGCAACCCCCTTCTCACCCTCAATAACTACGGCACCGAGGACGCGCATTCCGCGCCGATCCTCGTTCCCGCGAACACGAAGATCGTCGTGAGCGGCGACAACTACCTCGACAACGCCTGCATGGACGGCTACTGCGATGTTCTGAGCGGCAGCGTGGACGGCTACCTCAAGATCGAGGGCAGCGGCACGCTGAATATCTTTGCTCTCGAGAACCACGGCAGGGGCATCATCGCCCCGATGGGCGGCGAGAACGACTGGGCCGAGCATCTGACGATCACCGGCGTGACGGTCAATATCCATTCCAAGGAGCGCACGAACAACACCGCCTCGCAGATCAAGGAAGGCATCTACGCGCAGCACGGCATGGAATTCCATAACGCGACTGTCAATATCTACGACGGCGTCGAGGCGATCCACATGCAGGGCGGCACCCCCGTCGGCGGCGTCAACGAGGAGAACTGCGATGAGCTCCTGATCGAGAACAGCGAGATCAACATCCATCTTTTCAGCGCCAACAACCTTTGGAACAATGCGGTCGGCATCCGCACCACCTGGGGCCGCATCCGCATGGTCAACAGCAATGTCAGCATCAACGCGGGCACGAACAGCCTCTATTCCTACCTCAGCACCGTCATCGAGAGCGGCAGTCTGAACGTTGTTTCGACCCCGATCAGCACGGCGCAGGCGCTCTGCTATGTCGGCTGCCTGAAGGTCGGCGCGGGCGTTGAATCGATCTACCTTTCAACGACGAAGTTCCCCGCTTCGAAGGTCCTCCAGCTCCGCAACGCAGGCCAGAGCGAGCTTGCGGACAATATGCAGGTCCTCATCGGCAGCTTCGAAAACGGCGATTTCGCGACCGCTCCGAACCCCGACAACAACAATCTTCCCGCGCTCAGCATCATCGCCGGCGAGCCCGTTGAGACCCACACTGTCCGTTTCTACGGCTTCAACGACGAGCTTCTCAGCGAGCAGCAGGTTGCCCACGGCGAAGCGGCCGTCGCACCGGAGGCCGAATCCCCGGTCGAGACCGCAAGCGGCAAGTTCATCTTCTGCGGCTGGGACGCCGATTTCAGCGCCGTCACCGAGGATCTTGACGTTCACGCAAACTACCTGCTCCTCGGCGACGCCGATCTTAACGGCACCGTCAACGTTACCGACGCGCTGCTCGTTCTCCGCCATGCGATGGGCGTAACGCTCCTTTCGGGCGACGCGCTGACCGTTGCGGATTATGATCTTAACGGCACCGTCAACGTCACCGACGCGCTGTTTGTCCTGCGCTGCGCGATGAACGTCAAGTAAAAGCATAGACCGAAAAAGCTGCGGATCTGCCTAAGACCGCAGCTTTTTTAAATGGAAACGGCCGGGATGCCCCGGCCGTTTTCCGTTTCGGTATTGTATTTTACTGAATGGTCACGATGCAGCCCATCGGGCAGACCTTCGTGCACTCGAGGCAGCCGACGCACTTTTCCTGGTCGACGACGCAGTGCTTGCCGACGAGAGTGATCGCGCCCTGGGGGCAGGTCTTTGCGCAGCGCTGGCAGCCGATGCAGGCGTTCCTGCAGTTGTCCTTCGCTTCCTTGCCCATGTCGTCATTGCGGCAGAGGATGGCGACCTTCGCCGTCTTCGGAACGAGCTGGATCGCGCCGCGGGGGCACTGCTTCGCGCAGGCGCCGCAGCCGGTGCACTTCGATTTATCGAATTTCGGAAGGCCGTTCTCGCCCATCGTGATCGCGCCGAACTTGCAGTCGCGGATGCAGTCGCCCATGCCGAGGCAGGCGTAGGTGCACATCTTCGGACCGCCGGCAAGGCCGTTCGCGATGCGGCAGCTGCGCGCACCGTTATATTCATAGCGGACAGCGGCGGCTTCGCAGTCGCCCGCGCAGAGGAGCTGCGCCACCATGGGAGCCTTCTCCTCCGCCTCAACGCCCATCAGCTCGCTCATACGCTTCATCTTCTCGCCCTTCGTTGCGGGACAGGCATTGAGCGGAGCGTCGCCGCGGACGATCGCTTCGGCGAGGGCGGAGCAGCCCGCGTAACCGCAGGCGCCGCAGTTCGCGCCGCCGAGACATTCCGCGACCTGGGGAACGCGCTTGTCGATCTCAACGGCGAATTTCTTGTCGGCAAAGCCGAGAATGAAAGCAAATACGATTGCCAGACCGCCCATAATGGCGCCGGCGATAATGATTGCAGTCCAATCCATAGATAATTACCTCCTGCCTGACTCAGCTGCCGAGGCCGGCAAAGCCGAGGAACGCGATGCTCATAAGGCCCGCGATGATCAGCGAGCTCGAGAAGCCCCTCAGCGAATTCGGGACCTTGGAGAACTCCAGCCTCTCGCGCACGCCCGCCATCAGAACGATCGCGAGGGTGAAGCCGAGGGCGCCGAAGATGCCGTTGCAGACGGCGAAGAGCAGGTTGTTCGCATAGCTTTCAACGTTGATCAGCGTTACGCCGAGAACGGCGCAGTTGGTCGTGATCAGCGGCAGATAGATGCCGAGGCTGCGATAGAGGCTCGGGCTCGACTTCTTCAGGAACATCTCGACGAACTGAACGAGGCTCGCAATGACGAGGATGAACGCCATCGTCTGCAGGTACTCGAGGTGAAGCGGGATGAGGATGAAGTTATAGACGAGCCAGGTGAAGAGCGAGGCGAGACCCATAACGAAGGTGACCGCCATGCCCATGCCCGCCGCCGTCTCGACCTTGTTGGAAACGCCGAGGAACGGGCAGCAGCCGAGGAAGCGGGAGAAAATGAAGTTGTTCGTCAGGATGCTCGTAACGAGCAGGACGAGCAGTTTTGCAAAGCTGTAATCCATTATGCTGCCTCCTCCTCTTTTTCTTCTTCATCATGCGCGTGCTCGCTGCCCTTCCTCGTGATGAAATTCACGAAGCCGAGAACGAGGCCGAAAACGATGAAGCCGCCGGGCGCGAGCGCCGCGATCAGCATGGGCTCGAAGCCCTCGCCGAAGAGCTGTGCGCCGAAGATCGTTCCGCTGCCGACAAGCTCGCGGATCGCGCCGATGATCGTGATCGCAACGGTGAAGCCGAGACCCATGCCGAGGCCGTCGAGCGCGGAATAGAAAACGCTGTTCTTGCTCGCGAAGGCTTCCGCACGCGCAAGGATGATGCAGTTGACGACTATCAGCGGAATGAAAATTCCGAGCGACGCGTAAAGCGCCGGAACGAAGGCCTGCATCAGCATCTGCACCGCCGTAACGAACATGCAGATGATGACGATGAACGCCGGGATGCGGACCTTGTCGGGAATGAAGTTACGAAGCAGGGAGATAACGATATTGCTTCCGATCAGAACGAACGTCGCCGCAAGGCCCATGCCGATGCCGTTCATGGCCTGGGTCGTGATCGCGATCGTCGGGCAGGTGCCGAGCACCAGACGGAAGGTCGGGTTCTCATTGAGAAGACCGTTGGTAAAAACTTTGACCGCTTTACTCATCAGTTAGCACCTCCCTCGTTCGGATGAACAAGCGCATAGAGCTGCGCCGCGGCTTCGTTGAACGCCTTCATAACGGCGTTGGAGGAGCGGGTCGCGCCGCTGATGGCGTCGACGCCTTCGTCCGAGTCGGATTCGCTCTCGTATTTTTCAACGCTCAGCGAGCCCGCGGGGATGGTGTATCCGCCGCCGCCCTCTTTATACTCGATCTCCTCGCCTTTGTATTCGATCGCGGCGAATTTGGCTTCGAATTCGGGGTTGTCCTTGACCTTCGCGCCAAGGCCCGCTGTCTCGGAGAAATCGCCGTTCGCGCCGATGACGACGCCGGTGAATTTGCCTTCGAGGTCCATGCCGACCATGACTTCGATGTCGCCGCCGTAGCCGTGAGCGCGCTTGCTCGTCAGGTATCCGATGAGCTCGCCCGCTTCGTTATAGACTTCATAATACTCGATGGCGTCATCCGCGGCATTTTCGGGCATCGCCTTGAATTCCGCGGCTTCGGGGAAGGCTTTCTTATGCGCTTCATCGGCCGCGAGCTTGTTCTGCGCGGCGATGGGGCCTTTTGTGATGTCGTTGACAAGGCCGAGAACGAGACCGGCGATCAGGCAGATCAGCAGCAGTCTCCAAACAAGATTGAATGTGTTACGCAACCTTCTCGCCCCCCTTCTTCTCCTTCTGTTCGCCGTAGATGCGGGGCTTGATGTATTTATCGAGCAGCGGCGTTACGATGTTCATGAAGAGGATCGCATAGGTCACGCCCTCCGGATAGCCCGCGAAAACGCGGATGACCGCCGTCAGAAGACCTATGCCGAAAGCGAATATGATCTGCCCGAGCGCCGTCATGGGGCAGGTCGAATAATCCGTCGCCATGAAGACCGCGCCGAAGAGGATACCGCCGGAAAGCATGTGGTAGATCGGCGAGAGCGCTTCGCCGCCCTTCATAAGGCCGAAAAGCCAGCCGAAAACGCCGGTCGTGACGACGATGATCACCGGAACGCCCCAGCTGATCACGCGGGTAATGAGCAGATACGCGAAGCCGAGGAGGATCGCAATCTTGCAGACCTCGCCGATTGTGCCCGGGATCTTGCCGAGGAACAGATCGAGGATGCTGTAATTGCCGCAGGCAAGAGGCGTTGCGCGCGAAACAGTGTCGATCGCCGGGAGGGATGCGTATTTGCCGAGGAAGTTCGGCGTTACGAACGCACCGCCGCTCATCCTTCCGGGCCAGCTTGCGAGGAGCACGGCGCGGGCTGTGAGCGCGGGGTTCAGGAAGTTATCGCCGATGCCGCCGAAGGCCTGTTTGACGAGCAGGATCGCGACGGCGCTGCCGATCACGCACATCCACCAGGGAGCGGTGACGGGCATTGTGAGGCCGAGCAGCATGCCCGTAACGGCGGCGGAAAGATCCTTGATCGTTACGGGGCGCTTCATGAGGAGCTCGAAGAGGAGCTCGAACGCGACGCAGGATACGACGCAGACCGCAACAACGAAGAGCGAAAGGAAGCCGAAAACGATGATGCCGGCGATGAGAGCCGGGGTCAGCGCGATCAGCACATTGCGCATGATCGACTGCGTGGATTCCTTTGTTCTGATATGCGGAGCGGTGGAGACGTTAAAACTCATTTTTTACCTCCTAACCTCGAAGCAAGAGTGATCCTGTCCTTCATGTTCTTGAAGGAAGCGGTCAGGTAGCGGTTCGCGGGGCAGGTGAAGGAGCAGCAGCCGCAGACGATGCAGTCCATGACGTTGTTCTTCTTCGCGCCTTCCATATCGTTCGCGTCGCAGTATTGCTTCATCCTCGCGGGGTTGAGGCCGATCGGGCAGACCGAAACGCAGCGCGCGCAGCGGATGCAGGGACCTTCTTCAAAAGCGACTGCTTCCTTTGCGTCGAGCGCGACGATGCCGCCCATCGCCTTCGTGACGGAGAAATTGTCGTTCGGCGCTGCGGGGCCGGTCATCATGCCGCCCGCAATGAGCTTCGCGGCCTCGCCGTCGTAACCGCCGCAGTATTCGATCAGGTCGTGCACGTTCGTGCCGATCGGAACGAGCAGATTCATCGGACATTTGACCTTGCCGGTGACGGTTGTGACGCGGCGTACGAGAGGACGGTTGTCCTCGACCGCGGATTTGACGGCCGCGGCCGTCGCAACGTTCGTTACGATAACGTGGCAGTCGATCGGCAGCTTCCCGCGCGGGACTTCGCGGCCCGTGACGACGGTGATGAGCTGTTTCTCACTGCCCTGCGGATACTTCGTTTTAAGCTCGCGGACCGTGACGCCCTCCTTGCCCTCGGCGGCCTTCTTCATCGCTTCGATCGCTTCGGGCTTGTTGTCCTCGATCGCGATAACGCCGTTTTTGCAGTTCATGGCGCGCATGATCGCGCGCAGGCCGGCAACGATATCGTCCGAGCGCTCGAGCATCGTGCGGAAATCGCTCGTCAGATGCGTTTCGCACTCCGCGCCGTTCAGAATGATCGTATCGGCGTATTTTTCGTCCTGAATGGTGAGCTTGACGTGCAGCGGGAACGCAGCGCCGCCCATGCCGCAGATGCCGGCGGCCTTGATGCGCTCGATGATCTTCTTCGGCTCCGCCGTCTCGCAGGTCCCGATCGGTTCCATCGGCTCCTCGAGGGTATGCAGACCGTCGTTTTTGATCGTGATGCACATGACCTTTTTCGGGCCGAGCTGCTGCTTTTCCGAAACATCCGTAACTTCGCCGGAAACGGAAGCGTGGATCGGCAGGCCGAGGAAGCCAACCGGATTCGCGATCACCTGGCGCTCTTTGACGATATCGCCCTTCTTTACGCAGGGCTCGCTCGGCGCGCCGAGATGAAGGTTCATCGGGATGCAGACATATTCCGGCTCAAAGACAACAGCGGCTTTGTTCCTTGTCAGCTGTTTGCCTTCATGGGTTCTTGAAAGTGGGTGAACGCCACCTTTGAATGAGCGTTTGATCAAACCATCGCCTTCCTTCCTGCAGCCGCTGCAATAAGCTTACTTTGCAGCAGCCGTCTTTGGGTCCTATTATATCATATTACGGCGAAGATTTGAACCTTTTTCGGTGATTATATATATGAAATCCGAATTATCGCGGCGTTTCGGTCCCAATTCCGGAAAGCCTATTCCATTTTTGCTTTTTTTCTATTATAATAGCAGTTGATGCACAGCGGCGGTGCGCCGCAAACCAACAGCAAGGAGAACATCATGAAATACGAACGCATCCTTTTGAAAGTCAGCGGCGAAGTGCTTTCCGGCAAAACGCCGATCGATTTCGATAATGTCATGGTCGCCGCCGGCCATATCAAGGCCCTGCACGACAACGGCTGCAAGCTCGGCGTCGTCGTCGGCGGCGGCAACATCTGGCGCGGCCGTTCATCGGGAACGATGGACCGTAACCGCGCGGATAATATCGGCATGCTCGCAACGAGCTGCAACGCCCTCGCTCTCGAGCAGGCGCTGATCGACCTCAATGTTCCCGTGCGCGTGCTTTCCGCCGTTTCGATGGAGATGTTCATGGACAGCTATTCCGCGAGGGAGGCCAATAAATCCGTCGACGAAGGCACCGTCGTGATCTTCGCCTGCGGCACCGGCGCGCCGTTCTTCTCCACCGATACCGCCGCAGCCCTCCGCGCCGCGCAGATCCATGCCGACGCGCTGCTGCTCGCAAAGGCCGTCGACGGCATCTACACCGCCGACCCGAAGAAGGACCCGACTGCGAAGCGCTATGTCCGCATCAGCTATGATGAAGTCATCGCCCGCAATCTCAAGGCGACCGACCTCACCGCGATCAGCTTCTGCCGCGAGTATTCGCTCCCGATCGTGCTCTTCCCGCTGAATAACCCCGACGGCAGCGCATCGAGCAAGAACTTCGTCGACGCGGCAAACGGCGTCAACGCCGGAACGGTCGTCGACGCGCAGCCCGGCTTCGAGCTTGCGGAATGAGCCATATCGCCGAAAAACGCGAGTTCCGCTTGAAAAACGGCGGGACCGTCCGCCTCGGCGGGATCGATGAGGAAAGCTTCTTCAAAGCCTGCGCTCTACGTGTTTCGGATGAACAAAAGGGCTTTGTCGCCCCGCCCGTCGGCGTCATCGCGCGGGGGTATCTGTACCGGGACTGCGGCGCAAGGGTTTTCACGATCCTGCTCGATGAAAAGGTCGTCGGCCTTGCGCTCGTGCGCGAATTCACCGACGAACCTCTCGGCTACGACCTGCAGCAGTTTTTGATAGATAAAGAATACCAGAACATGGGCTGCGGCAGCGCCGCACTCGGGCTGATACTGGACATTCTGCGCGGGGAAAGGAAATATCCCTGCGTCGAGATCTGCGTCAAAAAGGACGATTCCGCCGCCCTGCACGTTTATGAAAAAGCGGGCTTCGCGGACAGCGGCTACACCGACCCGGACTGCCCCGACAGCTTGAACCTGATCCTTCGTTTGCAGGCGGAGGAGGAAGTGGAAGGAAAAAAATGACCGAAAAGAAAACGGAAAAGGAATTCACATTAT
>JAEEYN010000029.1 GCA_016288175.1 Bacillota bacterium
AGCTGTTTACGCATTTTCCTTTTCCGCCCGCGGGCTCGTGATGCGGATCACGATATCCACGCCGTCGGGCCTGTCCCGCTGCTCTGTTTCGACGTCCACGCCGCCGGAGC
The DNA here is from genome assembly GCA_016288175.1 of Bacillota bacterium. Lineage (GTDB taxonomy): Bacteria > Bacillota > Clostridia > Christensenellales > CAG-138 > PeH17. The sequence continues at coordinate 111 of JAEEYN010000029.1, forward strand.
GGAGCTGGTCGCAGGCCTTGTTGACCGTATTCATGAAAACGCGGTAATCCTTCACAAGGCGTATCACGACCGGCCTAGGTCTTCCCCCGCCGCGCACGCCGGAAAGCGTTTTTTCAACGAGGTTTTCCGTCTGCTGAACGCTGAGTCTTTCACCGGCTGCTTTCATTATCACGGTGTACCTCTGCTCCGGATCGTCGAGCTTCAAAAGCGCCCTCGCGTGCCTTTCGCTGAGCCCGCCGCTTTGGATCAGTTTCCTTTCCTCCGCGCCGAGCTTCAAAAGGCGCAGCTTGTTCGCAACGTAGCTCTGGCTCTTGCCGATGCGGCCGGAAAGCTCCTCCTGCGTGAGGCCGAATTCCGCGATCAGCTGCCTCAGGCATTCCGCCTCCTCGAAGAAGCCGAGGTCCTCCCGCTGAAGGTTTTCAACGACGGCCATGAGCGCGGAATCGGGGTCCTCCGTGCCTTTTTCGACGATGCAGAGGATCCTTTCCCGCCCGAGTTTTTTGACGGCCCGCAGCCGCCTTTCGCCGGAGATCAGCTCGTAAACGGGGCCGTTCCTGCGAACGACGATGGGCTGGATGAGGCCGACCTGCTCGATCGAGCGGGCAAGCTCCGCGATGCTCTCCTCGTCGAAGATCTTCCTCGGCTGCGCGGGATTCGGGAAAACGGAATCCACAGGCAGCTCCTCAAGGCTCCGGCCGTCCTCCGATCTTCTTTCCTTCAGAAAACCCATCAGCGCCATCTTCCTTCTTCCTTTCTTTTTCCGCCGTTCTATCAAGCGGCGGTTTTTCCTTTCGGGATCAAGTATAACAGCGTTCGCTCTTCCCCGCAACAGCGAAAAAAGGCGCTATTGCGCCTCTTTTGTCCCGCCGGCCAAATGCCGCGGTTTTATTTGGTTTTTCTTAGAAAATCAGGGGTTGTTCAGCCCGTCCAGACCGTATTTTTTAAGGAGCGTATCGAGCTCGCCGCTCTGTTCGAGCTCATAGATGAAAACGTCCGCAAGCTGCGCGATCGCCGGCTCGTCGGCGGATGACGCTATCGCGTATTCGACCTTCCCGAGCTCGGTATTATGCACGGAAAACTCGTACTCCCCGCTGTAGCGCTTCGCGTAGACGCCGGTCAGGACCGCGCCTTCGATCCGTCCCTCCCGAAGCGCCGTCAGCAGATCCGGATAGGAAGCATAGGCCTTTTTCGTATAAGTGATCGCGTCCGCGGGCAGCTCCGGCGTCACGCCGCGGATCCTGTCGATCAGCGTGCGGCGGACCTTCGTTTCATGCTCGTCGATATAGCTTTCCAAAACATTCGCGCCGGCGGTATTCTGGACATAACCGATCGTGATCTGATCGAGCGGGAGGTTTTCGTTCCCCGGCAGCACGGCGACGATGCAGACGTCGGTAAAATAAGCGTAGGAATAGGCATATTTGCTGCTCGCGCCCTTCTGCATCAGCGCGATCGCGGCGTCGATGCTTCCGTCCTGGAGCTTCGTCGCGGCGGTCTGGCCCGAAACGACAACTAGCTTCGCCGCGGATTCGCTCTCCGTTTCCGGAAGCAGGTACTCCGCGAATTTTTCCGCGAGCTCGATCTCAAGGCCCCTGCCGCCCAGCGAGAAGCCCGGCGTATCGTCCCGCACGCCGACGACGAGCACGCCGCGGTCAACTATGCGCTGCATTTCGGCGGTGTTCATGAGCTGGTTTTTCGGGCGGAGGAAGGTGAAAACGGCGATCAGCGCAAGCAGGCCTCCAACGCAATAAAGGGCGATCCGGTAGGGTTTGCCCTGCCTGCCCTTGAGGGTGAAGTTGAACCTTCTTCCCGAATTATGTCTGCGCCGCCTGAAGCGGAATCCCACTCGTCTGCTCATGGGACTATTATAACAAATATTCCGGCGTTAATCAATCCGTTCATATTCGCCGCGGCGCTCCGTTTTCGCGACGATGACGGTCATATCGTCCCGCCCTCCGGATTCCGCCGCGAGCTCGACAAGCAGCTTTGCCGCGATCTCGGGCTCGTTTTCGGAAACGGTCCTTGCGATCGCCGCGCGCAGTTCCTCTCCGAGGGCTTCCGAAACGCCGTCGCTGAGCATGATCACCGCGTCCCCGCGCCGCAGCTCCGTTCCCGATACCGCCGCCTTTGCGCCGGGCACGATGCCGACGGGCAGGGCCTCCGCGTAGAGCTCGCGGACCTCCCCGCGCCGCAGGATATAGCTCGGCGGCGCACCGTGCTTCGCGGAATACAGTCTGCCCCGCACCGGGTCGAAGAGCAGCGCGTCGAGCGTTGCGTACATTTCGCCGCCCTCGCGGAAGAGCAGCAGGCGGTTCACGCAGTCCGCCGCCTCATCGAGGCGAAAGCCGCAGGTCACAAGGTCCGCAAGCAGCTGCACGGCCTGTCCGCTTTCGCGCGCCGCAGAACTGCCGCTGCCCATGCCGTCGCTTATCACGGCGAGGTACAGTCCGTCGAAATCGCGGATCAGCCTGCTGTCGCCGATGATCTCTTCGCCGGAACCCGCGCGGCAGGCGGAGCTGAAACGGATGCCGAAACGCGCGTCGGTGACCTCGGTGATGCCCCGTTTCCCGCTTTCGGTGAGCCGCGAAAGGCTCTGTGCCGTTCCGGAAAGCTGGCTGCGGATGAACGCCTCTGCCTCGTCACCCTCCTCCGTGAAGAGCTCCGCGATGCGCCCGAGCACATCCGAAAGCACAGTGAGCTTATAGTTTTGGTAAATAAGCCGCTTCTCTTCGAGCTCCCGCCGCCCCGCACGGAGCGGAAGGGGAAGCGTTTTTTTCGCGCAGGGGACCGCGATCAGCATCAGCGCGGCGTCCGCGATCAGGATCTCCCCGATCCCGAGCGAGCCTCCGCCGGGTATCAGCGCAAAAAACAGGATCGCGGGAACAGTGAACCCCGCGGCGGAGCCCCATTTGCCGAGGAAGCGGAAGAGGCTTGCCGTCAGCGTGCAGCAGCAGAGCACCGCGATATAGAGCATATTCCCCGAAGCGCCGAGCACGCGCATCGCGGCGATGATCGCGGCGGCGGCAACGGCGGCAGCGCCCTTCGAGTCGGCGGCAAGCAGGCAGGCCGAAGCGGCAAGAGCGGAGCCGAGGTTTATGCCAATCGGTCTGAATCGGTTCAGCGCAAGCGCCGCGGCTCCGAAAAGGAACGCGGCGGCGACGGTCTGTTCGTCCGTCAAAGGTGTTCCCTCGCGGATGGCGCCCGTCACGGAAAGCGCGCGCGTTTCGATCGCGGCGGCAAGCAGCGTCAGCGAGCAGCCCGCGATATGCACCGTCACATCCGTCGGCGAAAGCTTTTCCCATGCCCCGAGAAGGATGCCGGCGGGGAGCATCACGAGCATCACCCCGAGCAGCAGCGCAAAGCGGTAGAGCCGGATCACCGACGGTTTATTCTTCAAAAACACAGCGCCGGCGGCGAAAACGGCGATGCTTACCGCCCCGGCGTAATTCCCGGAAAGAAGGCTTCCCGCAAGCGCGCCAAGCGCCGCGGGCGGGAGCGCTTCCGCCATATCGGCGCACCAGAGCGCGCAGAGGAACGCAAGGCCGAAGGCGGGAAGTATGAACTCGCCGAGCCTGCCGAAGCCCGTAAGTCCCCGAAGGCCGAAGCTTCCGAAGATCAGCCCCGCCGCGAGCGGGATCAGCAGCCTTTCCGCCGCCCCTGACGCAATGAACTCCCCGGCATACCGCCTTGTTGTGCGTGCAAAGCGCTGCAGTGTCTCCATGCCGTTCCTCCTCCCGCGAAGCTTTTTCTTTTCGGAATGGTACCACAGCTTGTCCCCGCAAAGCGTCGAAGCGGCGGCGTGAAGAAGCACTCATTTTGCCGTTTCCCGGAGGTTTCGCCCGCCTTCGACGGAAGGCTCCGGCAGGCGCCAAAGAACGCCAAAGAGGAAAAGGGTTGTTGTATAAACAGCGCCGTTTTGTTTCAGGCCGGATCCTATATGCAGCGGCGGATATTATGGTATTAAATAAAAAGATTTTCCGTCCACGGAAAATCCACCTCCACTATTCATTATTCATTATTCACTATTCACTAATATAAGGAAAGAGCGGACGGCGAACCGCCCGCTCGTTTCTGTTGTTTGTTGATCCCGAAGGATCGGTTATGATTACTTGAGGGGACCTACGCCGACGGAATCGACGATGAGGGTGTACTGGTCGAAGCAATCATAGTGGCGCAGGCAGACGCTGACGGTCTGGCCGGCGAAAGCGCTGAGGTCATACAGATGCTCGGTCAGAGCGTTGGTGTCCATGATGATATCATCAAGAACGACGCCGTTATCGGGAGTCTCGCCCTGCGGAATGATGATGACCTGATAGTGCTCGGAGATATCACCGGTCGCCGGGTTGGCAGAAGCGGTAAAGAAGGAGAGGTAGCTGTTCGCACCGACCTCAAACTCGGGGCTGATCATCCAGTTATCGGGATGGAGCACGCCGTCGGCCTGGGTGTAGGAATAGCTGACCGCACACTTCGGGCCGTCCTGATAGAGGCCCTGGGTGAAGTATTCGGCCGCCCACTCGTTGCCGTCGCCGTCCGCGTCGATGGTATCCCAGTTGAAGCCGTTCTCGAAGTTATCGTAGAAGTCAACGGGGTTGATCGAGGAGGTCGGGGGTACGAAGTAGTAGGCGAACATGCCGAGGCAGTACAGGCCGCCGTAGACAGCGCCCATATCGATGAATGCACCGGTGTTGACGTCGATCGCGAGCAGGTGCATGTCGGCATAGTACTCAGCAGCGGAGTCGGCTGCGAACCAGAAGAATACGCCCTCTGCGTAGGTGCCGCACTGCGGGAAGAAGCCGGAGCTGCCGTAAGGAGTGAAGCCGTAGCCGTCGCCGATGAGGGCGGTGGGCTGGCAGGTCGCGATATCGAAGGTGCAGAACTCGCCGAACGCGTCAACGATGTAGCAGGTGCCGTCCGGAGTGAAGTCCATAGCGGCAATACCGAATTCGCAATCACCAACGGGGGTCAGAGCCGCGGTGTCGACGTTGACTTCCTGGACCTCCGCGAGGCCGTCGACAATGTAGAGCTTGCCGGTCGCACGGTTGTAAGCCATCTCGTTTACGTTGTAGCCGACGTTGAGGGTGCCGATCGTGGTCTTGTTGGTCCAGCCGCTGATGTCGGAAGCGTCATACCTGACGAGCTCCTTGTTCGCGGTCACAGCGTAAACGTAGGTGCCGGTGAAGGTAGCCGCGGTGTAGTCGCCGTCATCGCTCTGGATGCCGCCGCCGTAGTAGAGGCTCTCGAGGTTGGTGGTGGAGAACCTGACCCAGGTCTGGGTGTTGAGGTTCTTGCCGTAGCAGTACATATCAAGATCGGGGATCGTGACAGGTGCCGGGGGCTGGACGCCTTCCATCTCGATGAGCTCATTGCCGTTCCACATATAGATGCGCTCGTTCATCGCGTAGTCGGCGACGACGATGTATGCGGTCTCATTGCCCGCAAGCTCGATCGCGGTGGTCACGCCGCGCTCGGTCTCGAAGAGGCCCTGCTCTGCAACGAGTTCGCCGAGAGCTTCGCCGTCAACGGTGTAGACGCCGACGTATGCAACGTAGTTGTCATCGGTCACGTCGAAGGTGAAGGTGCTGCCGCCGTTGAAGTTCGCAACGGTGGGAGCGTTGGTGTCGATAACAACGGGGGTATCCCACTTCCAGCACTCGCTCGCTTCAACGGTGAACGAGTCGGTGGTGTGGCGGCCGTCGTTGTCGAGCTTCGCCTCGATGCGGATCACAACCTCATCGCCATACTGCGCGAAGTTGACGCCCGCGGGGAACATGCCCTCGGTGACGCCGAGCTGAGTGCGGTGATCATCCGCCCAGTAGCCTTTGCGCATGAAGTCGAGGTTGCTGAGAACGTCGAGCTCGTTGCCGTCCTTGTCGAGGACAACGTAGCGGACGTAGGAGTTACGAAGCAGACCGGTGTAAGCGAGGTTGACGGTATCCATCAGGCTGTCGCCGTTCGGAGAGATCGCGTTACGGTCGGCAAGATAGTAGCTGAGGTCTTCGGTCTCAACGTAGGGGTTGATGCCGAGGCCGTAGATGGCGCTGCCCTTCTTGTAGCCGATGGTGTTGGGGTAGTTGTTGGAATTCCACTGGACATCCTCGTAGTAGTAACCGCGGTCGATGGTCGCAGCGTAGTTCCAGTCGCCATAGAAGCGGATGAAGGGGATGCTCAGGGTGACATCGTCCTCATTCTCGGGAACGAGCTGGATGAAGCCTTCAAGCAGCGCACCGGAGGTATAGTATTCATCGATGTATTCCTTGATCTCGCTGTTGAGAGCGGCGCTGATGGTGACGTCAGCGGTGCCGCCGGCGGGAACGGTCACGGAAGCGGGCTTGTTGAAGTTGACATAGCCGGGATCGCCGACAACGATGGGATCCATGAGGCCCATAGCGATACGGGCAACGATGATAGCGTCGCTGACGGTGACTGAGCCGTCCTCATCGACATCGGTGGGGGCGTCGAGGGTGATGAGACCCATCGCCTCACGGAGAACGAGGATAGCGTCCGCAATGGAGATCTCGCCGTTGTTGTTCGCGTCGCCGAGAACATAGCCGTCGGAACCTGCGATGTTCCAGGTGTCGCCGGAGTAGACGATGACGTATTCGTCGCCGAGGATGCCGATCGCGGAAAGGTCGTTCAGCAGGACGCTGGGAACGACGGTGTAGGTCTGCTCCTCGGTGCCGAAGTTATGAACGGTGAAGGTCATCTCGAAGTTGCCGGTCTTCTCGGGATCGTCGCCGAGCTCGAGCTTCGGGCGGTTGCCCTCGGTGCCTTCAGCGGTGAGGTAAGCCTTAGTGGTGGTTGCCTTTGCGAGGTCCATCTCGCCGGCGCCCTGCTCATGAACGGGAGCGAAGTCGCCGCTGTTGGAGTAGACCTGGGTCGCGGTGCTCATGATGATGGCATCAACGAGATTCTTGCGCTCCGCAGCGGAAGCGTTCGGGAAGTTGATGTCAACATATTCGGAAACGATCGCCATACCGCCGCAGATATGCGGGGTCGCCATGGAGGTGCCGTCCCATGCCGCATAGAGGCCGCCGGAGATAGCGGGGTCGGTCGCGGAATAGATGGAACCGCCGGGAGCGGTGATCTCGGGCTTCATACCCATGGTCGCGGTAAGGCCGCGGCTGGAGAAGCTGGTGGTCTGGTTGCCGCCGATCGCGGGATAGATGCCCGCCTCGTTTGCAACATACATGACCTTTTCAGGGGCTGCCGCAAGGGCTGCGCCGGTGTCCTGGGAAACGCTGATATGGGGGATCTGACCCTCATTGCCGTCGTGTATCAGGTTGTTGCTGGGATCCAGGGTTCCGAAGGGAACCATGTTCAGCGTGCCGGAGGTGTTGTTGTAGACCATACAAGCGGCTGCGCCTGCATCCTGAGCGTTGTAGCCCTTTTCGATGAAGGTGATGTCGCCGCGGGAAACGACAGCGACCTTGCCGGTCACGTCGATGCCCTCGTAATCTTCGGGAGCGCCGAAATTCGGGACCATGACGTATTCAACGTTCTGTCCGCCGAGAGCGTCAGCGAACTTGACCATGTTCTGTTCGTTCTCGCTGTAACCGTAGTTCTCGCCGTTGACCTCGAAGTAAAGACCGGAAGCCATGCTGTTCTGAACAGCGGCAACGGACATACCTGCGGGCCAGGTGGAGGGAGAACCGACGATACCGTTATCGGGGTTGCTTGCGAGCGCGTAGCCGGAATAGGACCAGCTGCTCGGAGTTCCGTAGTTGCCGCCCCAAGCGTTGTTGAAAGCGACGTCGTAGTCGTTACCTGCTGCCATCGCAAGGTTGACGCCCGCGTTGACGCAGCGCTGGAGAGTCTGATTGAAGGAGTTGTCCCAGGGAGTTTCCTGGCCGCCGGGGGAACCGAGAGAGAGGTTCGCCGCCGCAACGCCGAGAACCGCGCAGTCCTCAAGGGCGGGGAGGATGTTGTTCCAGCTTGCACCGCCGGTGGGGTTGAATACCTGCATGACGCAGATCTGAGCGTCGGGAGCAACACCGCGGATCTCGCCGCCGTTACCTGCCGCGATACCGGCAACATGGGTGCCGTGGTCGCTGCTGGCATGGGCTACGTTCGCATTGCCGCCCTGATAGTTCCACTTGAAGGGGATCTTGCCGCTGTAGTAAACGTTGTTGACGGTGAGCTGTGCGCCGTGAGCGCTGAGCTGACCGCTTGCGATAACGTTGGCGATATCGTCCTGAGTGAAAGCAACAACGCCTTCGGGATCAACGGAGAAAGCGGGGTGGTCGACTTTGCAGCCGGTGTCGATGATGGCTACGGCGTAGCCCGCACCGGTGTAGCCGAGGTCCCAAGCTTCAACCGCACCGACCTGAGTGGTGGTGTTGAACAGATCCGGGCTTTCCCAGGTGGGAGAGACGAAAGCGTGCATACCGTCGATCGCTTCGATCTCCGCAACGAGGCGATACTCGCCGTCGAATGCGAAGCCGTTAAAGAGGACGGTATAGTTGTTGGTGACTTCGATGTTGACGCCGAGCTCGCGGTTCAGCTTGGAGACGGCAACGCTCTGCGCGTCAAGAAGCTGCCTGCGGTAGTCGCCTGCATTGCGCAGGTTGCTGACAACATCAGCGGCGGGGGCAGCTTCGAGCTCGACCATGATGGTCACGATGTCGCTCGGCTGACGGGTCGAAACGGCCTCTGTCTCTGCTGCCTTGAAGGTCTTGCCGTTCCTGATGCCCGACAGATCGATCTTGGAGGTCTTCGCGGATGCGACACCCTCCATCGATTTGAAGGAACCGAGAGCGGCTTCGCGGGCTTCGGGAGTTGCGTCGGATACTGCAAGCTCTTTAACGGTCTCGGCAGTCGCGGTCGCGAAAGCGGTAAGGACCATCATAACGGCGAGCAGAAGAGCGACGAAGCCTTTGAATGATTTCTTCATGTTCTTTCCTCCTTATAAGGTTTCGTTGGTGCAATTTCCTTCCTTCGGGCTCCGCTCCTCCCCTGTCCCCCGGTGATCGGCCGGTCGTCCTGTTCACCGCGAAGCGAACGGGCGGAAAGGCGCGGGCATCCCGCCGAAAGGGGATTCCCAATCCATTATAGTATAAAATGAAACACCCAAAGTGTCAATAGTTAATGAAGGAAAATGTTCATATCATGTACCTCGGTTTTGCCCTGGAAGAGCAGCGGCAGCCCGTTTTGTTGACGCGGCCGGCGAGTTATGATAGAATATACGCAGTCCCTTTTATGAAGCGCACTGCGTTTTTAATTCTTCGGTCAGGAGGATAAAGTCCATATGAAAAAGCAAGCTGCCGCCGCGTTTTTGGCGCTGTTGCTCATCGCTTTGATCCCGCTCGGCTGCGCGAAAAAAGAAAAACCCGAGAACCCGCTGTTCGTCGATGGGCTCCTCTGGGTCGCAGACAGCAGCCTCGACAAGCCGTATCTTCTCGTCAACGAAAAAGGCGAGGTCGTTTTTCAGGCAGGCGACGTCACTCCGACTTGGTTAGAGCCTTCAAACGGCACAGCGGCTGTCTGTGCCGAAAAGGACGGCAAATGGGGCATTGTCGACAGCAGCGGCAAATGCATCATCCCGTTTGAATACACCCGGACTTATCCTTTCTCCGACAACGGGCTCGCCTGCGTTATCGATGGCAGGACGTATCTGTACCTTAACAGAAAGGGCGAAACGGTGATCCGTCTCGGCAGCGGCGAGGCCGGAGGTTCTTATCTCGAAAACGGGCTTGCATTTGTCTATAAAGAGGGTTTGCACGGCGTTATCGACTCAAAGGGAGAAGCCGTGCTGCCTTGCGAATATGACGATGTCCGAATCTACCCCAACGTCGGGCTTATCCGGGCCGTCAAAGGTGATACGCAGTTTTTCTTTGATAATAATGGGAAAAAGGTTTTCGAGCTTTCGGACGAAGTCGAAGTCTACGGCTTCTATGACGACGGTTATTCGGTCATTATGAAGGACAGAGGTTTCGGCCTCATCGATTCCGCGGGCAGAACGCTCGTCGAGCCCGTCTATGCCTCTCTCGGCAGTTATGAGTATCCTATGCTGACCGGCGGACGCCCCAAGCCGACTGTCAAAGGCACCCTTTTCAAAAACGGCCGCCTTGCGTTTCAGGACGCCTCCACGATGGAATGGGGCTATTTCGACGAAAAGGGCAATAAGGTCAT
>JAEEYN010000030.1 GCA_016288175.1 Bacillota bacterium
ATCTCGAAGACCTTCGGCTCCATCAAAGCCAACCGGAATGTTTCGCTCGATATTTACAAAGGTGAGATCCTTTCACTCCTCGGCGAAAACGGCAGCGGAAAAACGACCCTGATGAACATGCTCTCCGGCATCTACTTCCCCGACAGCGGAAGCATCGCGGTGAACGGAGTTCCCGTCCGCATCAGCTCCCCGAAGGATGCGCACGACCTTAAAATCGGCATGATCCACCAGCATTTCAAGCTTGTGGATGTTTTCACAGCCGCAGAGAATGTCAAGATCGGCATGAAGGGTTCCCTCCGCGCCGTCAAAAAGGCGATCGGAGAGATCTGCGAACGCTATAATTTTTCCGTCGATCCGGATAAAAAAGTTTATGAAATGTCCGTTTCCGAAAAGCAGACGCTCGAGATAGTCAAAGCGCTGTACCGCGGGGCGGATATTCTGATTTTGGACGAGCCCACCGCAGTTCTGACGCCGCAGGAAACCAACGCTCTCTTCAACGTCATGCGCGCAATGAAGGCGGACGGCAAGAGCATCGTCATAATAACCCACAAGCTCAACGAGGTGCTTGCGATCTCCGACCGCGTCGCGATCCTCCGCAAGGGCGAGTATGTCGGCGATATTATGACCGCCGAAGCGGACAGGCAGACTCTTTCCGACCTCATGGTCGGCCGTTCCGTCTCGCTGAACATCGAGCGGCCTTTCGTGGAGGATAAAACGCCGCGGCTGATCGTTGAAAACCTTTCCGTTCGGGATAATATGGGCGTACTGAGGCTCGATGATGTTTCCTTCACGGCGTACAGCGGGGAGATCCTCGGCATCGCAGGCGTCGCAGGCAGCGGTCAGAAGGAGCTGCTCGAAGCTGTCGCAGGTCTCATCCCCACGATGAGCGGCTCGTCCATGATCTATATCGATCCAAAGACGGGCAATGAAGAGGACCTTAAAAAATACGATGCCGAGCAGATACGCGAGCTCGGTATCCGCCTCGCGTTCGTGCCGGAGGACAGGCTCGGCATGGGCCTCGTCGGCAGCATGAACATCCCGGACAATATGATGCTGCGCAGTTATAAAGAGGGCAGGCTCGGCCTTACAGACCGCAAAAAGCCCCTCGTCCTCGCAAAAAAGGTCGTTGAAGAGCTGGAGGTCGCTGCGCCGGACCTCAATACGCCCGTTCGGAAGCTCTCCGGAGGCAACGTGCAGAAAGTCCTCGTCGGCCGCGAGCTTGCGAGCGACCCCGCGCTGATGATGGCGGCATACGCCGTGCGCGGCCTCGATATCAACACGAGTTACGCGATCTACCGCCTTTTGAACGAGCGCAAGCTCGCGGGCGGCGCGGTGATCTACGTCGGCGAGGATCTTGACGTTCTTCTCGAGCTCTGCGACCGGATCATGGTCCTCTGCGGCGGAAAGATCAGCGGCATCGTCGACGGCCGCACCGCAAAGAAGGAGGAGGTCGGTCTTCTGATGACGAGCGTCCCCTCCGCGGACGGCGAGTAAAATTATCGGATTTTGTGCGGTGCGGTTTCCTGCGCCGGTGTGAAAACAGCGAAAGGGAAGGTAGAAAATGCTTCGTATCCAGAAACGGACTAATATGCCCGTCGGAAAGCGGATCCTTGTTTGGGCGGCGGCGATCCTCGCGGCGCTGTTGCTGGACGGTCTGATCATCTTCTTTCTGACGAAGATGAATCCTTTGGCGGTCTATTCGACGATGTTTACCGGCGTTTTCGGTATGTCCGGAAGGATCTGGAACGCCGTAAGGGAGATCATGATGCTGCTGTGCATCGGCGTCGGCCTCGCTCCCGCATTCAAAATGAAGTTCTGGAACATCGGCGCGGAAGGCCAGGTCCTTGTCGGCGGCCTTGCGGCGGCGCTTCTTATGAAGTACGAGGCGGGTCTGCCGAACGTGCTGCTTCTCATACTGATGTTCCTCGCGTCGATCGCGGCGGGCGGCCTTTGGGGCTTCATCCCGGCGATCTCGAAGGCGAAGCTGAACACCAACGAAACGCTGTTCACCCTCATGATGAACTACATCGCGATCCAGCTCGTTTCCTTCTTCGTGACCTTCATGGAAAAGAGCTACGGCTCCGGAACGGTCGGCATCCTCAACGGCGCAACGCAGAAGGGCTGGTTCCCTCCCATCGCCGGCGAGAAATACGTTCTGAACGTGATAATCGTTATGGCCGTAACGGTGCTGATGTTCTGCTACCTTCGCTATACGAAGCACGGCTATGAGATCGCCGTCGTCGGCGAAAGCCACAACACCGCGAAATACGCCGGCATCAACGTCGGTTTCGTAACGATCCGCACGGTGACCCTCTCCGGCGCCGTCTGCGGCCTCGCGGGCTTCATCGCCGTCGCCGGCGCGGGCCACACGATCTCCACGAGCACGGCCGGCGGACGCGGCTTCCTCGCGATCATCGTCGCCTGGCTCGCGAAATTCAACACCTTTGTAATGATACTGATCTCGTTCCTGCTCGTTTTCCTCGAGATGGGCGCCAACGAGATCGTCAGCAAATTCCCCGCGATCAACGAATTCCTTTCGAAGATCATCATCGGCGTGATCCTCTTCTTCATCCTCGGCAGCGAATTCTTCATCAACTATAAGCTCCGCTTCTCGAATGCGGAGAAGGAAGCGCCTGCCGAGCCCGTACCCGCCGCGGAAGAGAAGGAAGAAGCAAAACCCGCGGAAGAAAGGAACTGAGTTTATGGATGGCATTATTACTCTGATCCGCAACGCCGTTCTTTTCGGAACGGTAATCATGTTCGGCTCCGTTGGCGAGATCCTGACGGAGAAATCCGGCAACCTCAACCTCGGCGTTCCCGGAACGATGTTCCTCGGCGGCATCGCGAGCCTCGCAAGCTCCTTCCTCTATGAGCAGGCCTGCGAAAAGGCCGGGACCGCGCCGAGCCCGGTGCTTCTGATACTTATCCCATTCGTATGCGCCTTCGCAGCCGGCGCGTTCGGCGGCCTCATCTACAGCTTCCTGACGACGACCCTCCGCGCGAACCAGAACGTTACGGGTCTTGCGCTGACGATCTTCGGCGCGGGCGTCGCGAATTTCTTCGGCGGCTCGCTGAACCGCCTCGCGGGCGGCGTCGGCCAGATCAGCGTTGCGAAAACGAGCGCGCTTTTCCGCACGAAGATCTTCGATTTCCTGCCGCTGCCGGACGTCGTAAAGCAGATGTTCTTCAGCTACGGCTTCCTTGTCTATTTCGCGATCCTCGTCGCCGTCGCCGTCTGGTTCTTCCTGACGAAAACGAGCGCGGGCCTCAACCTCCGCGCCGTCGGAGAGAACCCCGCAACGGCGGATGCCGCGGGCATCAACGTTACGAGGAACAAGTATCTTGCGACCTGCATAGGGACCGGCATCACGGGCTTCGGCGGACTGTACTTCGTTATGGACTACATCAGCGGCACATGGGCGAACGACAACACGATCGAGAACCTCGGCTGGCTTGCCGTCGCGCTCGTCATCTTCGCAACATGGAAGCCTTTGAGAAGCATCTGGGGCTCCTATCTCTTCGGCATCTTCTTCTGGGCGTACCTGCTTTTCGCGGAAAACCTCACCCGCCGTTCGCAGGAGCTGATCCGCATGCTGCCGTATCTTGTTACGATCGTCGTTCTGATTGTTGTTTCCCTCCGCAAAAAGAAGGAGGACCAGCCGCCCGAAGCGCTCGGCCTTTCGTATTTCCGCGAGGACAGGTAGCGCCGGTTTTCGCGGACTAATATATCCCGCTGCGGGCTTGAAAAAAGCGAATAATCCATTATAATAATACTGAAAGCGTTCAAGGCTTGCCGAGTCGAGCCGAACAGGAGGAAACTATGGAAACCAAACTGATCTTCGTTACCGGAGGTGTTGTGTCCGGCCTCGGAAAGGGCATCACGGCAGCTTCCCTCGGCCGCCTTCTGAAGGCGAGGGGGTACAGCGTATCCATCCTCAAGCTGGATCCCTACATCAACGTCGACCCCGGAACGATGAACCCCTATCAGCACGGCGAGGTCTTCGTTACGGATGACGGCGCGGAGACCGACCTCGACATAGGCCACTATGAGCGCTTCATCAACGAGGAGCTCACAAAGCTCAACAACACCACGACCGGCCAGATCTATTCAGCCGTCATCGAGCGCGAGCGCAGCGGCGGCTACCAGGGCGGCACGGTCCAGGTCATCCCCCATATCACGGACGAGATCAAGCTCCGCATCCGCAAGGCGGCGACGAAGCTGAATCCTGACGTCCTGCTCGTCGAGATCGGCGGCACGGTCGGCGACATCGAGTCCCAGCCCTTCCTCGAGGCGATCCGCCAGCTGCGCACCGCGCTCGGCGGCGACAACTGCTGCTTCATCCACGTCACCCTCGTTCCGTACCTCACCGCGAGCGGCGAGCTCAAAACAAAGCCCACGCAGCACTCCGTCAAGGAGCTGCAGAGCATCGGTATCCAGCCGGATATCATCGTCTGCCGCAGCGATTATCCGCTCGACCGCAGCATCCGCGCGAAGATCGGCCTCTTCTGCAACACTTCCGAAGAGAACGTTATCGAAAACCTCAACGCCCGCTCCCTCTACGAAGTGCCGCTCATGCTCGAAGAAAACGGCCTCTGCAAAGCGGCGCTGAAGAAGCTCCGCCTCGAGGACCGCGAGCCCGACCTGACCGAATGGAAGGCGATGGTCGAAGCGGATCTTCACCCGACGAAGGAATGCACGATCGGCCTCGTCGGCAAGTATGTTGAGCTGCACGACGCCTATCTTTCCGTTGCGGAAGCGCTCAAGCACAGCGGCATCGCCAACCATGCCCGCGTGAACATCAAATGGATCGCGGCGGAGGATCTTGAAGGCGGTGACGTTGACGCGATCCTCGGCGATGTGGACGGCATCCTCGTTCCCGGCGGCTTCGGCGAAAGGGGTCTCGAGGGCATGATGGTCGCCGCGCGCTACGCAAGGGAGCATAAGGTGCCGTATTTCGGCATCTGCCTCGGCATGCAGATCGCCGTCATCGAATACGCGCGGCATATCCTCGGCTGGAAGGACGCGCACTCCACCGAAGTCGATTTCAATACAAAGCATCCCGTCGTTGCGCTGATGGCGGACCAGATCAACAATCTCGACCGCATCGGCGGAACGCTCCGCCTCGGCAGCTATACCTGCCGCCTTGAAGAGGGCAGCCGCTCCATCGAGCACTACGGTGAGAAGGAGATCCACGAGAGGCATCGCCACCGCTATGAATTCAACAACGAATTCCTCGATGATTTCAAGCGCGCCGGCATGAAATTCGTCGGCTGGAACCCGAGGCGCGGCCTTGCGGAGATCATCGAGCTGCCGGATCATCCCTGGTTCGTCGGCGTGCAGTTCCACCCGGAATTCAAGTCCAGGCCGGATAAAGCGCACCCGCTCTTCAGGGGCTTCATCGCCGCAGCTATCGAAAACCGGAAATAATATCCCGTTTTCATTCAACCGTCAGTCAGCCTGAGCAGTTATATGTATCGAAAGGACTGCTTCGTCAGACAATAATAAAAACAAAAGGAGATATAATACCATGGAAATCAACAAGAAAATGACCATTGAGGAGATCATTAACGTAAACCCCAACATCGCGAACATCCTGCTTGCGAGCGGAATGCACTGCCTCGGCTGTGTCATGGCGAGCGGCGAGAATCTCGAGCAGGCCTGCGGCGTACACGGCATCAACTGCGACGAGCTTGTCGACAGGATCAACGAGATGCTGGCAAACCAGTAAGCGAAACGAAAAAGAGTCTTTTCGGCGTATCTGCATAAGGATAAAAACAGCCTCAAAAGGGATCTTTTCGCACCCGGCTGCGTTGAAAATGCTCGGAAGACGCTCCGAGTATTCCTGCGCTTTTCGCCTTGCCGGGAACAAAAATCTCCTCTTTTGAGACGCTCAGCGGTTTTCGGCATCAATAGTGAAACAAATCCGGGGTTACACGCGGTACCCCCGGATTTTCTTTTAACTTCGGTTATTCCATGCC
>JAEEYN010000182.1 GCA_016288175.1 Bacillota bacterium
CGACGTCTTCGATTCCCTCCTTTCCCGCGCCGCCTCCGCGCCGGACGAGGAGACCCTCCGCGCCGTTTATTACGAGATCCAGTCGGAATTCGTCGACCGTCTGCCGTTCATCGTGCTCTATTTCCGCCTCAACAGCGCCGTCGCCCGCGCCGATATCTCCGGCATCGACGCGCTGCGCGAGCCTGCGCTCCTTCGGAACATCAAGAACTGGTACATTATAAAAAAGACTCCCTGAAAAACTTTTTCCGGGCGGGCTCTTGCAGAAACGCCCACTTTTGTGTATAATTGAATCGGTTCCGCAGGAACCGAGATCAAATAATAGAGAGGAAAAATGAAATGAAAAAGAACATCGTACGCATTGCCGCACTCGCCCTTGTTGTCGTGATGCTCGGCGCGCTGACCGCCTGCAGCCTGTTCGGCGGCGGAAAGCCCTCCGGTATCTATAAGGTCAAGACCCTCGACGGCAAAGCCCCCAGAGAGTATTACAAATCAATGGCTGAAAGCTACGGCATGACCTTTGATGAGTATCTTGATGCAGCCGGCCTTGCCAACTCCGATCTCGACAATATTATGACTTATACTTTCAATGATGACGGTACCGGCTTGATGAAAGTTTCCGGCGCTTCATATTCCGGCACTTTCACCTGGGAACTCGACGGCAGCACTCTCAAGATCACCGGTTCAGACGGCACCGTGACCGGAGAATACAAGAACGATTCCATCATGTTCGTTAACAGCGGTACGACCTTCGTACTCGGCAAGTGATCACCGCATCAGCACAGCCCCGTCCCCGGACGGGGCTGTTTTTATCCGCTCGGTTACCCGGAACGATTATACTTGCTTTTTTTTCGATTTTGCTTTATAATTTCAACGGTTTAGATAAAAAACCGCAATTTTTTCACTGAGAGGAAGAAACAAATGAAAAAGAACTCTGCACGCATCATTGCCCTCGCGCTCGTCGTTATGATCTTCGGCGCGGTCTTCACCGCTTGCGCAGGCAGCAACAAGCCCTCCGGCACCTACACCCTTAAAACCATCAACGGCCAGAGTGTTAAGGATTATTACACCAAACAGGCTTCGGACTACGGCATGTCCCTCGACGATCTTCTCGGCCTCAGCAATCTGACCGAGAAAGACCTCAACGATTTCATGACCATGTCCTTCAACGGCGACGGCACCGGCAAGCTTGACAGCAAAGTCGGCGTTGCTTCGGATTATACCTGGGAAATGAAGGACGGCAAGCTCCTTCTGACCGAGAAGAGCAGCGGCGTTGTCGATACCTGCGAATTCAAGAACAACTCCGTCACCATGGTGTCTGAAGGTCTGACCATGGTCTTCGGCAAATAATCGAACAGCCCATTGCCCCGTCCCCGGACGGGGCTTTTTTCATCGAGAACTTGCGGCATCGTCGGAATTATTGTATAATGACCCGGGTCAAGCCGAAAATCATTCAATGAGAGGATAACCAAATGAAAAAGAACACCGCACGCGTTATTGCTCTGGTCCTTGCGGCCATGATGGCCTGCGCTCTCTTTGCCGCCTGCGGCGGCAAAGATGAAGGCAAGGACGATAACCGGCCCGGCGGCAATACGACCGCCGCACCTACCGCTGCGCCAACGCCGGAGCCGACGCCCGAACCCACACCGGAGCCCACTCCCGAGCCTACGCCCGAGCCCACTCCCGAGCCCACGCCAGAACCGACCAACGAGCTTTCCGGGACCTATGTTTTCACTGCGGGCGACGGTCTGCAGGCGCTTGAATTCTTCACTGTCATGGCGGAGGATAACGGCATTTCCCTCGAGGAGATGCTCGAAAGCGCGGGGCTCGACGAGGACACACTCTATACCTTCCTGATCATCAGCTTCAACAGCGACGGCAGCTGCGAGCTTTCCTCGCCCCTGAGCGGAACGGAGACCGGAAGCTGGACCCGTGACGGCGATACCGTTGCGATCACCGACGCCGGCGGCACGACCGTTTACGGGACCGTCCGCGGCGACTCCATCGATGTGGAGATCCAGGGCCGCATCCTGACGATCACAAAGCAGGCTTAACAAAACCGCCGAACGCCCCGTCCTCCCCGGACGGGGCGTTTCATGCCGTTTCCGCCCCCGTCATCATCCGTTGACAAAAAACGCGGAACGCAATATAATTATTCTGTTATATTATTTCCCTATGGAGGATCATATGGAGAGGATCAGGCAATTCGAGCCGCTGTTCGGCGATTGGCATATCGAAAGCCTTATCGGCGCGGGCAGTTTCGGCCGCGTCTATAAAATCTACCGCGATGAGCTCGACACCCGTTTTTATTCCGCGCTGAAGCATATCTCGATCCCGGAGGACGAAGGCGAAGTTAACCAGCTGCGCATCGACGGAATGGACGAGCGCTCCATTTCAACCTACTATACCGAGCTTACGAAATCCATCACCGAAGAGACGAAGCTCATGAACCGCCTGCGCGGCAACACGAACATCGTCAGCTTCGAGGATTCGAAGGTCATCCCGAAGGAAGGCGGCGTCGGCTACGATATCTTCATCCGCATGGAGCTTCTCACGAGCCTCCCGGCGAGGCTTGTCGACGCTCCGCTTACGGAAGCGGAAACCGTCCGCCTCGGCGCCGATATCTGCAGCGCGCTCGAGCTCTGCGGCAAATACGGCATCATCCACAGGGATATCAAGCCCGACAATATCTTCATTTCCGATACAGGAGCCTTCAAGCTCGGCGATTTCGGCGTTGCGAGAAAGCTCGAAAACACTTCGGGCTACATGTCCAAGAAGGGCACCTATAACTACATGGCGCCGGAGGTCTACCGCGGCGAAAAATACGGCCCGCGGTGCGATATCTATTCCCTCGGCCTTGTGATGTACCGCCTTCTGAACAACGGCAGGCTCCCGTTCCTTCCGGCCGCTCCGAAGATGATCACCCCGAACGACCGCGAGACCTCGCTCGTGAGGCGCATGAGCGGCGAAGCCATCCCCGCCCCCTGCAGCGCTGACGACGCGCTTTCGGCGATCGTCCTCAAGGCCTGCGCATTCGACCAGAACGACCGCTACGCCGACGCCGCACAGATGCGCGCGGATCTTGAAAACTACATTGCCCGCAAGCCCGTTTCAGCGGCGGCGCAGCCCTCTGCCGCGCCCGTCGGCTACGACCTCGCGGACGGGACGGAGACCGTCGCCATTCTCCACGGAACACCCGTTCCGCCGGCGCCGAAGCCCACTGTTCCGCCGGTCAGTCAGCAGCCCGAGCCGGTAAAGCTGCCCAAACCCGCCAAGCAGCCCAGACCGGAAAAGCAGCAGCCCGTTCAGCCGGTCTTCGCGCCGCAGAACGACCGGCCCCTCCCCGCGAAGAAGAGCAAAAAAGGCCTGATCATCGGACTTGTTGCCGCCCTCGTCGCTGTTGCCGCGATCCTCGGCGTGCTTTTCGGCCTCGGCATAATCGGTAAATCGTCTCCCGTCGGCACATACAGCCTAACCTCGATCGACGGAAAGAGCATTCGTGATTCCTTCAAGGAGGCGGCCGACAGTTTCGGCATGACGCTCGACCAGTATCTGGATTATCAGAACATGACCGCCGATGATCTCGACAACTACCTGACCCTTACCCTGGATGAAGGTGGAAGCGGAATTGCGCGCTCCATGGACTCGAACTCTTCTGTGTCGCTGAGCTGGGAGCAGGATGGCTCAAAGCTTTACGTTACCATTGCCGGCGTAAACTACGGCCTCGATTTCAACGGCAGGACCATCAGCGGCATCATGGAAGGCGTAAGTATGGTTTTTACCAGGAAATGATCTCCCTCCCCGCCCCGCTCCGTCCCCCGGACGGAGCTTTTTTTCGTAAATTCAATAAAAAGCAAGGAAATTCGCCGCCGGAAGTATTGCGGGATCGGAAGTCAAGGTATATAATGATATCGGTTTAATATACAAACCGAAATACATTTTTTGAGAGGAAAAACAAATGAAAAAGAACACAGCACGCATCCTTGCGCTCGTCCTCGCAGCCGTGATGATCTGCGCACTGCTCGCCGCCTGCGCAAGCAAGCCCAGCGGAACCTATAAACTGAAAACCATCGACGGCAAACCCGCCGAAGATGAAGAATCCTTCACTTTCAACAGCGACGGAACAGGCACCTATAAAACCGTCTACGGAAGTGTTGATTTCACCTGGAGTCTGGATGGCAGCAATCTTTATTTGAACGCCAACGGTATGACCGAGAGATTCGAATACAAAGGAAACAGCATAAGCGGCGATCTCGACGGAGAGCTCTACGTATACTCCAAGTAACTTCAACCGGCCCGCCCCGTCCCCGGACGGGGCTTCTTGCATAAATCAGGCAAAAATGCGATGATCTTCAAAAAAGGTATTGCAGGACCGGGAATTATGGTGTAAGATGCAAGCGGTTTATTATACAAACCGAGAATACAGTTTTTTGAGAGGAAAAACAAATGAAGAAGAACACAGCACGCATCCTTGCGCTCGTCCTCGCAGCCGTGATGATTTGCGCACTGCTCGCCGCCTGCGCGGCAAGCAAGCCCGACGGGACCTACAAGATCAAGACAATCAATGGCAAGCCCATAAAGGATTTCTACGCTGAGCAGGCGGAAGCCGCCGGCTACAGCCTGGAAGACATGCTTTCCATGATGGGCATCAAAGAAAATGAGCTCTATGATATGTTCACCTTCACCTTCAAAAGCGACGGCACCGGCTCCGCGAGAATGAGCATGCTCGGCAAGAGCAAGGACGCAGACTTCACCTGGGAGCTTAAAGGCAAGGACCTGACCGTCACCGCAAACGGCAAGAGCGAGACCGTGACCTTCGAGAACAACACCATCTCTTTCTCCTCAGAGGGCCAGAGCTTCGTCCTCGGCAAATGATCAAAGATCGACCTCGCCCCGTCCCCGGACGGGGCTTCTTGCATAAATCAGGCAAAAATGCGATGATCTTCAAAAAATGTATTGCAGGACCGGGAATTATGGTGTATAATGCAAGTGGTTTATTATACAAACCGAAAATACAGTTTTTTGAGAGGAAAAACAAATGAAAAAGAACACAGCACGCATCCTTGCACTCGTTCTCGCGGCCGTAATGGTCTGCGCACTCTTCGTCGCCTGCGCGGCAAGCAAGCCCGACGGGACCTACAAGGTCAAGACGATCAACGGAAAATCCATGAAGGATTACATGTCTGAGCAGGCGGAAGCCGCCGGCTACAGCCTGGAAGACATGCTTTCCATGATTGGCATCAAAGAAAATGAGCTCAATGATATGATCTCCTTCACCTTCAAAAGCGACGGCACCGGCACTGCGAGTATGAAAATGCTCGGCATGAACGAATCCGCAGACTTCACCTGGGAGCTTAAAGGCAAGGACCTGACCATCACCGCAAACGGCGAGAGCAAGACCCTGACCTTCGAGAACAACACCATCTCTTTCTCCGAAGAGGGCCAGAGCGTCGTCCTCGGCAAATGATCCGAATTTCAGACAAACCCCGTCCCCGGACGGGGCTTTTTCTTTTGCCCTTGCAATCCACGCGTGGATGGGGTAAAATAACCGCAGAATATGCAGGCTCCGGGGGATCCCCCGTTCGGAAAGGACCGAAAATGAAAAAAAGAACGTTCCTGATCATAGTTATCATCGCCCTGCTCGCGCTCTGCGCCTGCGGAAAGAAGGAGGAGGACGCGAACGCCCCCGCCGTGACCGACGCGCCGGAAAAGATCGAAACGCCCGAGCCGAAGCCCGACCCGGCCGTCAGCGGGACCTATTATGTCGATACGATCAGCGGCATGAAGGTCCGCGATTATCTGCTCGACCGCACGAAGGAAGGCGGAGCGGAGCTCGAGGAGCTCATCGAGAACGGTACCGAAGAAGGAAGCGAATTCGACTATGAAAAGCTGATGATCCTTGCCCTTCTTGAGGACGGCAGCGGCAGCCTCAGCAACTCGCTGACGGGCGAAGCGGTCGAATTCACCTGGGCGCTCGACAGGAACACGCTCATCCTCAAAGCGAAGGACGTCGAATCCGAGATGCGCGCCGGGCTCAGCGGCGACAGGATCACTCTCGAGCTCAAAAACGACCTCGGCGAGGCGGAGCTCTTCGTTTTCGTGAAAGGTGCGGAATAAGGTTTTCCGCTGCCGTAAAACCCGCTTTTTTCGCAAATATCTATTGACAAAAACACGTAATAAATGTTAAACTGTAGTGTGTAAATAGAGGCGCAGGGTTCGAGGTAGGTCCCGCAGAACGGGCTGCTCCGGCGCGATTGAATGCGTTCCCTGCCGAAAGCGTGGGCAAAGGCCGCTTTCCCATGCTTGGGCGCAATGCCCAGCGCATTGCGACTGTCATCCGTTTGACCAACGCAATACTCTTGTTGAATGAGATGGTGCGCTATTTGTAAAGGCAGATGCCGTTCGATCGGCTTGCCGTTTGCAAAGCAGCGCTTTTTTTGTCCCCGCTGCTTTAAATTGAAAAACAATCAGGAGGAAATATAAAATGGAAGAAAAAATCACATCCACGATCCGTCTTCGTATGAGCTCCCAGGACGCGCATTACGGCGGAAACCTTGTTGACGGCGCGCATATGCTCGCCCTGTTCGGCGACGTTGCGACCGAGCTGCTCATCAAGTGCGACGGCGACGAGGGCCTCTTCAAGGCCTATGACATGGTCGAATTCATCGCGCCCGTCTATGCCGGCGACTATATCGAGGCCTACGGCGAGATCACGAAGATCGGCAACACCTCCCGCAAGATGGTCTTCGAGGCCCGCAAGGTCATCGTTCCCCGCCCGGAGATCAGCGATTCCGCCTGCGACGTGCTCGACGAGCCGATCGTCGTCTGCCGCGCCAGCGGCACCTGCGTCGTGCCCAAGGACAAGCAGAGAAAGTGAGCGGCAAATGGA
>JAEEYN010000183.1 GCA_016288175.1 Bacillota bacterium
CGCTGCGGTCGAGGCCGATGGTCTCGCCGTGCATATCGAATGCGAAACGCTCGTGAAGGAGCTTCGCGACGCGCCTGTCAGCATCCGCAATGGGAAGCTCCGCGAGCAGCGCGAACGCCGCCAGCATCGCGTTTTTGCCGAGCTCCGGCATCGAGCCGTGCGCGTCAAGGCCGTTGATCGTCAGCTCGGTGCCGTTCGGCTTATTTTCCATATCGACGGTCATGCCCCTTTCGAGCACGACGGAGAGATGATCGCGGATAAGGTTTTCGGCAACGGGAACGAAGAGCTTGACCTTGCCGCAGACGACGTTGGCGCGGGTGCCGCCGTTAAGACGGAACGCGGTCTTCGCCTTGCAGCGGAAGGTGGAGTGGTAGATGCCCTTTTCGGAATTGACGAGCGGATATTCGGCGTCCGGCGAAATGCTCATCGTCGGGATCTCGGCGACCTTCTTATAATGGTTCATGCAGCCCCAGCCGGTCTCCTCGTTCGTTCCGAGGATGATGCGGACGCGGCGCTTCATTGGAAGACCCGCTTCCTTGATCGCGGCGAGCGCGTAGATCGCGCAGATCGCGGGGCCCTTGTCGTCCATCGTGCCGCGGCCGTAGATCTTTCCGTCCGCGATCTCCGCCGCGTAGGGGGGATGGATCCAGCCTTCGCCTTCCGGCACGACGTCCACATGGCAGACGACGCCGAGCATTTCCTCGCCCTCGCCGTAGTCGATGCAGCCCGCGTAGCCGTCGAGGTTTTCGGTTTTGAAGCCGAAGCTTCTGCCGAGTTCGAGCGCGTGCTCGAGAGCGCCTTTGACGGCGAGGCCGAACGGCGCGCCTTCGCCGGCGGGTTCCGCTTCAACGCTCGGGAAACGGATGCTCTCCTGCACGGAGCGGATAATATCGTCCTTTTTGCTGTCGATGAATGCTTCAACGGTTCTGTTCATATTGTGGCTCCTTTTCTGTTTTACCGCTTCGGGATCCCGCCGATTTTCCGTTTTTTGCCGGAAAAGGCGGAAACTTCCTCCGCATGATTCTTCATTATAATTATAACATCGCAAGCGGCAAAACACAACGGGAAAAACAGCGGAAACGGCGCGGTATGAACAGCGCGAAAAAAGCAGATAATATGCCGGCGGACATTCTCCGCGAAAAATCAAGCCGCATTGCGGCTGCTTTCGGAGGCATTATGAAAAAACAGTTTAAACTGATCGCGGCGGGGCTGCTGATTGCCGTTCTGGCGTTCGCCGCCTGTACCGCTGACGACGGCGGCATGGAAACGGCGGAGCCGATGCAGACGAACGGCGCCATCCCCACGGCCGAAGGCGTTTTCGGAATGGTCACGGGCGCTCCCACGGGCGGACCCGCGGACAGCACCGGAATGCCGGAGTTGAGCTCCGCGCCTGAGGCCGGGGGAAGCGCAGAACCCGAACCGTCCAATTCGCCCGAACCGAGCGGGAGAGGCGGTTCGATCGAAGGCTTCATGAGCGGCAAGGTCGTTGATCCTTCGGAGATCCCGGAGATCGCCGCAGCGCTCGATCGGGAATTCCCGGACCATACGATCCAATCCGTAACTGAGGAGCTTTTCGATGGGAGCGAGGTCTACAGAATCACCCTTCAGGGCGACGGCGAGCTTGCGCGGACGGTCTACGTCTTCGCGGACGGTTCGATCCTCATCCCGACCGAAGGCGACTGAATCGCCATGCTGACCCCGTGAAGGAGAAATCCTCACAGAAACCGGTGCGCACCGAAAGGTACGCATCGGTTTTTCCTGTTTTGGCCTTCTCTGCCGCATCCGGGAACCGAGCAAAAATATATTTTCGATTTTTTTGTCCCCTTCGTCCTTCCTGAATTGTGATATAAGTAGAGGGGGAAGATGGAACACTTCGTTTATATTGGCTTCGTCCGTTCCGAACAGGCCGTCCGGCGCCCGCCTCCCCTTTGCGGGCGCCGACTCCATTGAAATTTCATTAAACGGTCGAAGCGGCGAAAGCCGTTGAAATAAAAAAACAAAAAGGAGGAAAGAATCATGAAGAATTCTTTCAAAAAGGCGATCATCATCGCTGTCTGTGCCGTGCTGACCTTCAGTGCGGTTGCCCCATCCCTTGCTCTGACGAAGTCGGAAGTCTATAGTCAAATTGAGTATGGCATCGGCGTTCGAGTGACCTGTAATTCAGGTGTCAGTTCCCTTGGAGGATCTGCTGAAATCATTCTCAGCTTTGAAAGCGGCGTCAATCACATGCTTGAGGAAGATTATAGCTGTCGCGCCAAAGTGACATTAACCTATGTCGACAATTATTCCCACTTGAGCGATACCTATCATGTGAACGCAATGACAGCTTCAGCCACAAGGAGCAAAATGAGTGGTAACATTATTTCTTCGGCATATTGTGAATACTGGGCTAACTATGATCCTGTTCATGATGTCACGCTTCACTAAAGGAGTTGCAAGTGAAAAGAACCGTACTGAATATACTTTTGATCTTCACGTTTCTTCTCGCCTCCTGCACCACAGGTGCAGGAGGCGGCCCCGCCGATACAAGCGCCGCGCCTGAACAGACGGACCCCGTTATTGAAAGAACGGATGCGGATTTCGACAACCGCTTCGGCATGGGAACTTCAAACTTTGTTGAAACGGAGGACGCCTATTACTATAACGCTTTTGCCGGTTACTTCATCTATTACTACGATAAAGCGAGCGGCGAGCGCGGCGTGCTCTGCGCAAAGCCGGAATGCGTCCACGATGAGATCGCGCCGAATCCAAGCTGCAACGGATATACCTTCCTGCTGTCAAGATCGCTGAATCTTTGGGACGGGAAGCTGCATTACGTCGGTTGGGATGAGAGCAAACGTTTACCGGCGCTTTACAGCTTAAGTCTTGACGGTTCCGTCAGAGAGCGCGGCGTCGAGCTTGATTTTTGGAACGGAGACGGTGCGCCGCAGCGGCTCGATTATCACAGAGGAATGCTGTACGGGTGGGGGATGGAAACATCTGTCGTCAACGGCGCTCCGAACGTGCGCGGCTATATTGTCGGCGTCGATGCCGAGACCGGCGAAGCAAGATATATTTTCGAGGGAAACTATCCGAACGGGAAGCTCGATTTCTGCCTTTATTACCTCGGCAAGTATGTCTATATCTGTGTGGCGGACTGCACCGAACTGACGGACGAGGATTATCTTGAAAAAACGAAGCTGACCCTCTACCGCTGGAACATCGAAACCGAGGAGCTCGAAACTGTGTTCTCCACGGGAGAAAAAAGCATATCCGGCCAGGTTTTTCAGCTGTGGATACCGTCGGAGGACCGTATCTATATCCTGGCTACCGCGATCTCCTCAACCGATCCCGCGCGCGTGTACAAGCTTTCCGGCGGAGAGCTCGAGCCGGTATTTGAATTCGGATTCCGCGGCGTATCCGGCATGATCGACGGAGCTGCGATCTGCATTTCCATTACCGAAGAAAAGGCGGAGATCCGCACTGCGGACGGAGACCTTATCTATGAGGGCGAATGGAGCTTTGATTTCGGCCTTGACGTCGAATATACCATGCCTTGCTATATCCATTCCGGCTACGGGGATAAGGACACGCTGTTCCTCGTCTATTTGATCAGGTCTTCGGATCTGCCCGGACAGGGTTCATGCGTGATGCGCTACGACCTTACCGGCGAAAAGCCCGAGGCAACGCTGATCGCGTTTTCGCCCTGGGATTGAACAGAATTTCCGGATCGGAACCGAAGGGGAGGCTGCGTTCAAACGAATCGCCCTGCCCTTCGAACGATCCGGGGATAGAAAATGAAACAACGAAAGGAGATTTTTAAAATGAAAACACTTACCAAAAAACTGAGTATTATTGCGCTTGCCGTTCTGATGCTCTTCGCCTCGCTTGCCGTGCAGGCGGAACGCTCAACGGCCGGGATCACCTACAACAACATGATCTCCGCATCGGTGGACTGCAGCATAACTTCAAGCGGCAAGCTGACGGCAAGTATGTCCGTCGCGGGGATCCCCGGAACAACCACGAATATCGGCGTTGAACTGAGCGTCGGGATCCGGGTATTCGGAACAACATACATGCCGGTCTTTATCGGATATCCCAACAATGTATGGACGGATTCCGTGAACGCCTCTTCGTATAACAATACCTTTTCGATAAACGTTCCGAGCCACGGCAGGTATAAGGTCACTGTCATTTATACGGTGGAAGGCACGGGCGGAGCGGCCGACGTTGTTGAAAGATCGGATACGGCTGTTTATTGACTGTGCCAAAAATCTCCGGCGAAAAAAGCGCCTTTCATAAGGCGCTTTTCCTTTTCCGTTCGTTGTACCGGGCGGATCCCGTGCGTCCGCCGGTTTCAGCGGGGCTCGTATTCCTCCCGGAAGGCGGCTCGCGGTTCGACGGACCGGACGGAAGCTATAAGCTTATTGAATTCCCCGGGCTCGATATGGCCGCCGTAAAACAGCTCGAACAAGCATCCGTTTTCGACCCATACGGCGGCTGCGGCTTCCTCGCGGAAGTAAACCAATAGCCTCCTGCCGCCGACCTCGCATTGAGAATACGAGCCGTGCTCATTATCGAGGAG
>JAEEYN010000184.1 GCA_016288175.1 Bacillota bacterium
CAGATATGACGAAGTGGAATTCCTGGCCCCCACCTATGCCGGCGATTACATTGAAGCTTACGGCGAAATCACAGAATTCGGCAACACCTCCCGCAAGATGGTCTTCGAAGCCCGCAAGGTCATCGTTCCCCGCCCGGAGATCAGCGATTCCGCCTGCGATTTCCTCGAGGAGCCCATCGTCGTCTGCAAAGCCAGCGGCACCTGCGTCGTTCCGAAGGATAAGCAGCGCAGGAACTGAAAAAAGAGGTACAGACAATGGAAAAACTGATCATCACCGCCGCGATCTGCGGCGCGGAAGTCACGAAGGCACATAACCCCGCCGTTCCCTACACGATCCAGGAAATGGTCAACGAAGCGAAGGCCGCCTATAACGCCGGCGCAGCGATCATCCACGTCCATGTCCGTGAGGACGACGGCACCCCCACCCAGAGCCGCGAGCGTTTCCGCGTCGTTATGGACGCGATCCGCGCGGAGCTTCCGGACGTCATCATGATCCCCTCCACCGGCGGCGCGACGGGCATGAGCCCCGAAGAGAGGCTTCAGCCCACCGAGCTCTTCCCGGAGATGGCGACCCTCGACTGCGGAACCTGCAACTTCGGCGACGAGATCTTCGATAACACGATGCCCAATATGCGCGTTTTCGGCAAGCGTATGATCGAAAACGGTATCAAGCCCGAGTATGAATGCTTCGAGATGGGCCATATCGACACGATCCTCGACATGGCGCGCAAGGGCGAGGTCCCCGGCGACCCGATGCAGTTCAACTTCGTTCTCGGCGTCAAGGGCTGCACCCCCGCCACCGTCCAGAACCTTTGCTGGATGGTCAACGCGATCCCCGCTAATGCGACCTGGACCGCGACCGGCATCGGCCGCGCCGCGTTCACCCTCGCAGCGCCGACGATCGTCATGGGCGGCAACGTCCGCGTCGGTTTCGAGGACAATATCTATCTCTCCCGCGGAGTCAAGGCGGCATCCAACGGCGAACTCGTTGAAAAGGTCGTCCGCCTCAGCCGCGAGCTCGGCCGCGACATCGCTTCCCCGGAAGAAGCAAGGCGCATCCTGAGCCTCAAGCCCCTTAAGTAATCGTTAAAAAGCGGGCGGCATCCGCCCATGCAAAAATAATCAATAATCATTTGGAGGATATCAAAATGGCACTCAAAGGCAACAAGTACGGAACTCACAGGGTCATCGAGCCCAAGGGCGTTCTCACCCAGGCAGCATGGAAGATCGACAACGACATGACCAAGCGTTACAGCAACGAGATCATCTGCGACGTCATCTCCCTCAACATCGACTCCGCTTCCTTCACCCAGATCGAAGAAGCCTGCGGCGGCGACGAAAAGAAGATCGGGGAAATGATCATGGGCATCGTCGGCGAGCGCGGCAAGCAGCAGAACCCCGTCACCGGCAGCGGCGGCATGTTCATCGGCAAGGTCGCCTACATCGGCGAGGACCTCAAGGACCGCGACCTCAAGGTCGGCGACAAGATCGCTTCCCTCGTTTCCCTCTCCCTCACTCCTCTTAAAATCGAAAAGATCCTCGCGATCCATAAGGATATCGACCGCGTCGACATCATCGGCCAGGCCGTCCTTTTCGAGAGCGGCATCTACGCGAAGCTGCCCGATGACATGAGCGAGCCTCTCGCCCTCGCGGCGCTCGACGTTGCCGGCGCACCCGCCCAGGCACGCAAGCTCCCCAAGGAAGGTGACAGCGTCCTCATCCTCGGCGCAAACGGCAAGAGCGGCGTTCTCTGCGGCTACGAAGCAATGAAGAAGGTCGGCCCGAAGGGCAACGTCGTCGGCGTCGTCCGCAACCCGAAGCAGGTTCCCGCCCTTATGGAACTCGGCGTTTACAACAAGGTCATCGTCGCCAGCGCGACCGAGCCCTGCGCCGTTCTCGACGCGGCTCTCGAAGCCAACGACGGCAAGGAATACGATATCTCCATCTGCTGCGTCAACGTTGAAAACTGCGAGATGAGCGCGATCCTCCCCGTCCGCGACGACGGTATCGTTTACTTCTTCTCCATGGCGACCAGCTTCACCAAGGCCGCCCTCGGCGCGGAAGGCATCGGCAAGGACGTCACCATGATCATCGGCAACGGCTACACCAAGGACCACGCCGAGATCACCCTCAACGTGCTTCGCGAGAACGAGAAGCTCCGCAAGCTCTTCGACGAGAAGTACTGCTGATCCGCTAACCCCTCACCGGCGCATGCCGCTTTGCGGCGCGGTCTTCATACATGATTCGGCAGCGCCCGATTCCCGTTCGGGTCCTGCAGGCGGCTTTACCGGCACTCCTCTTCATTTCGCCTGTAAAGCCGGGTGATTCCTCCTTTATTTCCCGTATGAAGACCGCCGCGCCGGATCCTATCCGCTCCCGCTTACAAATCAAGAATGAAAGGAGCCTTTGCGCAGGGCAAACGCCCCGTCCGCAAGCAATAATACTATGAATAAAAGCAGACAGTACGGTCTTTTTACCGATATTCCGGATGAGCTTTGGAATGATTGGCGCTGGCAGGTGCAGAACCGCATCGAAACGCTGGAAGACCTCAAAAAATACATCAAGCTCACCCCGGAGGAGGAAGAGGGCGTAAAGAAATGCCTCGGCACCCTCCGCATGGCGATCACCCCCTACTATCTCTCCCTGATCAACCCGGACGATCCCTATGATCCGATCCGCCGCCAGTGCATCCCCTCCGCAGCGGAGCTCTACCAGGCGCCCGAAGATCAGCTCGATCCTCTCCACGAGGATACCGACTCCCCGTGCCCCGGCCTCACGCACCGCTATCCCGACCGCGTGCTGTTCCTGATCACCGACCAGTGCAGCATGTACTGCCGCCACTGCACACGCCGCAGGTTCGCGGGTCAGCACGACACCGCCGTTCCGGACTGCCAGATCGAGGAATGTCTGAATTACATCCGCAATCATCCCGAAGTGCGCGACGTTCTGCTCTCCGGCGGCGACGCGCTGATGCAGAGCGATGAAAAGCTCGAGTACATCATCAGCGAGCTCCGCAAGATCGAGCACGTCGAGATCGTCCGCCTCGGCAGCCGCACCCCGGTCGTCATGCCCCAGCGCATCACTCCCGAGCTCTGCGCGATGCTCAAAAAATACCATCCCATCTGGCTGAATACGCATTTCAACCACCCCAACGAGATCACCGAAGAGAGTAAACGCGCCTGCGAAATGCTTGCCGACGCCGGTATCCCCCTCGGCAACCAGAGTGTGCTTCTCGCGGGCGTCAACGACTGCGTCCACGTTATGAAGAAGCTCGTTCAGGGCCTCGTCAAGATCCGCGTACGTCCCTACTACATCTACGTCTGCGATCTTTCGATGGGTCTTTCCCATTTCCGCACGCCGGTCAGCAAGGGCATCGAGATCATCGAAGGCCTGCGCGGCCACACCAGCGGCTACTGCATCCCGACCTTCGTCGTCGACGCGCCGGGCGGCGGCGGCAAGACCCCCGTCATGCCGAACTACGTCATCAGCCAGACCCCGCGCAAGACCATTCTCCGCAACTTCGAGGGCGTCATCACGACCTACACCGAGCCCGAGCATTATGACAACGTCTGCCACTGCGAGACCTGCCGCAAGGCACGCGAGGAGCAGCCGAACCTGATCGGCGTCGCCGGTCTCGAGCAGGGCCGCATCGACGGCAAGATCTCCCTCGAGCCCAACGATCTCGAAAGGCTGAAGCGCGGAAGGCATCAGTGATTTTCCCTTTTGACCATTGAATTTTCCGGCGGTTGACGGCGTTCTGCTGCCAACCGCTCGCTTTCCGAAAGCCCTTTTCGGGCTCCGGAAGCACATAGTTTATTGCAGGAGGTAAGCTACATAAATGGAAAGCAAACTTAACCTCAACAGAGAACTCGTCGACAAAGCAAGGGAGCACGCGAGGCATATCGCGGAGGACACCCAGAACTTCATCGACATCCATACCACCGTCACCGTCGAGCGCGCCGTCTGCCGCCTTCTCGGCATCGACGGCATCAACGCGCTGGAGGTTCCCCTTCCGAACGTGGTCGTCGATCATCTTTTCGATAAGGGCATCCTGAGCGGCGGCGCCGCCTATTATATCGGCAACGCGATCGCCGAGACCGGCATGAATCCCCAGCAGATCGCCGAAGCGATCGACGCGGGC
>JAEEYN010000185.1 GCA_016288175.1 Bacillota bacterium
GGCGAGTGCCACAGGCTGCTGATGCCCTGCGGCGAGCTTTCTTCGGCCGGCGGCGATCCCGACGACGCAGACATCATTTAACGGAGGCAAACGCTTATGGAAAAGGTTCTTCTCGGGATCCGCGTTCCCGCCGTCAAAGCGAAATATGATGCATTCGTGCCGCTCGATGTTCCGGTATCGGAGCTTACGGAGATCATTGCTGATGGCTTCAGGGAACTCACTAACGGCAAATACGAGGTTTCCGGCCTTGAAATGCTCTCCCTGAAGGAGCCGGAGCTTCTTCTGGACCCGAATCAAACCCTGCGCGATTACGGCGTTCGGGACGGGATGCAGCTTTATCTGATCTGAGGAGGCGGAGGATGGATCCCACACAGATCCGAAATCATAACGAAAGCTTGCGGTACTGCGAAAAACTGTTGGCCGATCTCGGCCGGGAAAAGGATACCGCAGCCGAGTGTTTCCGCGGGGAACCGCTGAAGGAATACCTGAAGGCGACGGAAGAGGCGACAGCAAAAGTTTTGAAGATCCGCGATTCGCTGCGTTCGCTTCAGGATATGCAGCAGCGGATGTGACTTTCGGGCCGATGGAAAAGGCGCCGGAAGCGGGAGGTTTTGAAAAATGGAAGATGTAACGATAGCGATCACCGATGAGGTCTCCGCAAGGGCATGGCTCGAAAAAGTCATGCTGATAAACGACGAATACTTCGACGCCGTGAGCGACGCCGCCGAAACGCTTCAGGAAGCGAAGGAGACCGGCGAAGGCGCGATCGTCGATGAATTCTATCTTCTCGGAACGGAGCTGCTTAATTCCTCGAAAAAGGTCTACGAGGCGATCAACGAGATCTCCTCGATCGTGAACACCGTTCTCAACAAGGTCGGCATGCTCAACGAAAACGTGACAGGCGCGATCTCCGCCGTCAAGAAGCTCATAGGCTGAGCGGGAAGGGGAGCGGAAATGGCAGTCGGAAGCTTGAATATAAACGTCAGCAAACAGGATTTCCTGGAGATGATCGACGAGATCCAGCACAGGATGGACAACCTCAGCGACGTTATCGGGAAATACCGCGATATCAAAACCAATCTCGACCAGTTCGTCGAACCCGAGGATGACAGCTATGAGGAATGGGTTCAGCGCATCGACGAGCATATCAACGCCGCAGGAAAGGCGAAAGCGGCACTGTACGAATCAAGGAAAACGCTTCAGCTTGCGATCGATTCGCTCGATGAATTCGGCAGCGAAGTGAAGCAGGAGATCTCTTCTGCGACGGAAACAACGAAAAGCACCGTGGAGGCGGCGATCAGGATCGAAGCTCTGCTGTGATCAAATAAGGCTGTGGATAATTCATTTTATTTCGATACAAGATCGCTTCTTGAGCATGCTTCGCGGCTCCGCGAGAGCCAGCGGACGGCGCAGCGCCTGCATGAAGCGCTGAAGCTCACTAAAAACAGCGGAGATCCGTCGCTGACGTCCGGCTATGACGCTGCGCTCGATTCTGCGGAAAAACTGCGCATGTATTTCGAAAAAATGGCCGAAGCCTTCGAAAACGCCGCTGAGGACGCCGCAAAGCTCGTTAGTGAGCTCGGCGTTTCGATCGGCGACAGCAGCGGTCAGCTCCGGGGGCTGAACGACCGCATGCAGGTCTGAAAAAAACGAGGAAAACAGCCCTCGCAACGGAAGCTCCTTTCGGGAACGGAGCGGCAGCTCCCGACGGATCCCGCTAAAGATCCCGCCCGGCGATACCGAATGATCCGGGCGAAAACCGAAAACACAGCTCGGTTGAACCGAAAAGCCAATAAAGGGGAAAAGAACGATGAAACGAATCTGCATTCTGCTCTGCATATGCATGCTGCTGCCTCTTTTGAGCTGCGCCAAAGGAACGCCGGAGGAGACCGGAAAGGAAGGCGACGCCGGCGAAAACACGACGGCTGTTCCGACGGAGGAAACCGGGATGCAGACTTCGCCGCCCGTAAACACAACGCCGCTGCCCTTCGAAAACCACCCGACGACGCTGATGATCTATCTTATCGGGTCGGACCTCGAAGCTAAGACCGGCGCGGGCACGAGCGACCTTGAGGAGATCGCTTCGAGCGGCGTGGATCTTTCGAGGAACAATATCCTGATCTATGCGGGCGGAAGTCCGCACTGGCACAGCGAGCCCGCGACGGAGACGGCAAACACCATCCTGCACCTGACGCAGGAAGGCTATCTCGCGGAGGCGACCTTCGGGACGCGCTCGATGGGCGAAGCCGACTGCCTTGCGGATTTTGTAAATTATGCCGTTGAGCATTATCCCGCGGAGCATTACGCGCTGATCCTTTGGGACCACGGCAACGGCCCCGTCATCGGTTACGGCAAGGACATGCTCTTCGGCAACGATACTTTGACGCTTTCCGAGATGCGCACGGCGATGGAAAAAACGCCTTTCGCCGGCGAGCTGAGCCTTGACTGGGTCGGCTTCGACGCCTGCCTGATGGCTTCGGCGGAACTTGCCTGCGTTTGGGGAAGCTATGCCGATTACCTCGTCGCATCGCAGGAGATCGAGCCCTCGTTCGGCTGGGCATACGGATTTTTGTCCGGGCTCGGCGTTACGGACACGGAGTCGCTGCTTTCGCACCTCGCTTCCGAATACATGGCAGCCTGCCTCAACTATTATGAAAAGCGCGGCTACGAAGGCCGCGA
>JAEEYN010000186.1 GCA_016288175.1 Bacillota bacterium
CGCCATAAAAGCCGTCGCGGCATACTGCGTCAGGACGCCGTCTTCGATATCGTCGCCGCGCACGATCGCGGAATCGCAGACAAGCCCGAGAAATTCGGTCAGCGTGCGGTACTCTTCGAAGCTGAGGGCTTTATCCTTGCCGACGAATTCGGGAGCGATATCCGCAAAGAGGATCTCGAAGCTCAGTTCGCCTTCCTCAAAAGGAGCGAGCAGGCCTTCGCGGATATAGACCGTCGCGCCTTCCGGAGTGATCTTCGCGCCGTGAGCGATATCGAGCGCTCCGATGATCTCCGCGGCGTCGGCGTCATAATAGCGGCCGTCGTTCGCGATCAGCTGCGCGATGTGCTCGGCAACGAGATTCTCCGCGTGATAGTTCATAAAAACATCGCAAAGATTGAGCTCATTGCCGCGATCGTCAAGCATCAGCACATATGTTTCGGAGTAGGGCTGGACCTCATAGTATTCGTTCTCGGTGAAAATGATGTTTGTATAGGAATCGATCCGCTCAACGCGGCAGGTCACGTAAGTATACGGCTTCGCGGAAACGGCGGCGGGGATATAGCGGCTTTCGATGCGGTCGGTAAGCTTATCGATGTAATCGTCGACCGCGCGGTTCAGCGCGTAGCCCGCGGTGAAAGCCTGCGAGAATTCGGGCTTTTCGATAAAAAGCGAGTAATCGCAGTTGTCGGGGTCGGCGTCTTCCGGCCAGTAGCAGGCGACCTTGATGATCGAATATTCGACCTCCGGCGCTTCCGTAACAGCGGGAACGTTTGTCGGCGCGGCCTCGCCTTTTTTTGAACAGGCCGCGAAAAGCATTGCCGCTGCAAGCGCAAAAATGAGTAATATCCGCGATATTTTTGAAAATCCTGTCATAAACCCTCCGGGAAGCGCCAATGCCGAAACGGCTTTTGCGCCGGATCAGTTAAAATTTCCTGCTTGCTTTTTGTCAGTTCTCCGAACCGCCTGCCGTGATCTTTTCAGCAAGCGCGATCGCCTCGTCGACATTCGAAACGAAGTTCTCTTTCCCGACCCTGTCGATGAAGCCGTCCTTCTTCATGACCTTCAGCGGGAATTCGCGTACATGGGAGAGGATCAGCCGGACATCCTTGTTCCGGCAGTCGGTAAGCACATATTCGAGGTTTTTCATTGCCGTGGCGTCGATCGCCTGAACGCCGCCCATGCGGAGGATCAGCACCTTTGTATCCTCTTCGAGCGCGAATTCAAGGATCTTTTCGGCGCCCGCAAAGAACATCGGGCCGTTGAATTCATAGATAAGCGTACCTTTCGGGATCGCTTTCTGCTTCCCGTCCGTGCCTTCCGTTTCCGTCCAGCGGCGCACGTCGGTAACTTCGGACATCCTCTTCATGAACAGGATCGCGGAGAGCACAAGCCCGACGCCGATCGCCACAACGAGGTCGAAAACGACCGTCAGCACGAAAGTCAGCACAAGAACGAGTATGTCGCTTTTCGGCGCGCTGCGGAGGATCCGCACGAAATGCCGCCATTCGCTCATATTGTAGGCGACCATGAACAGGATCGCAGCGATGATGGGCATCGGGATCAGCTTCGCGAGCGGCATCAAAACGAGCAGGAACAGCAGCAGAACAAGTGCGTGGACGATCCCGGCAATGGGGGAGCGTCCGCCGTTTTTGACGTTCGCGGCGGTCCTTGCGATCGCGCCGGTGGCGGGGATACCGCCGAAAATGCCGGAGCAGATATTGCCGCAGCCGAGGGCGATCAGCTCCTGATTGGAATTATGCCTGTCGCCGATCATGCCGTCCGAAACGACGCAGGAAAGCAGCGATTCGATCGCGGCGAGGATCGCGATCGTGAATGCGCTCGGGATGACCGCCTTGACCGTTTCAAAGCTGAATGACGGAAACGCGGGGGCGGGGAAGCCGGCTTTAAGATCGGGATAAAGCGTTCCGATCGTATTGACCTTCAAATCGGTGAACTGAACAATCAGAATGCCGGCGATGACGGCGATGATCGATGCGGGAATCTTTGAACATATGTCCGCGAATTTGCCGAGTTTTTTTGCTTTTCCGAGCAGCGGCCAAAGGATCAGGATCGCCATGCCGATGCAGCCTACGATCACAGCGTGGATGTTGACAGTGCCGATCGAAGCAAAGATCGCCTTGACTTTGTCGATCGTTTCGATCGCGTTCGTGCCGGCGGCGAATGTGAGCCCGAGGAAATCCTTGATCTGACCGATGATGATCGTTACCGCGATGCCGGCGGTAAAGCCGACGGTCAGCGTCATCGGGATATACTTGATCAGCGAGCCGAAACGGAACACGCCCATCAAAATCAGGATAAGTCCCGCGATAAGCGTTGCGAGGATCAGTCCGCTCATGCCCTGCGAGGCGACGATGCCGGCGACGATCGCCGCGAATGCCGCTGTCGGGCCGGAGATGTTGACGCTGCTGCCGCCGAGGAAGGCAATCACGAAGCCGGCGATGATCGCGGTATAAAGGCCCTGCTCGGGCGAAACGCCGCTCGCGATCGCAAGCGCAATCGAAAGCGGCAATGCGATGATCGCAACGATAACGCCCGCGATAAGGTCGTTTATAAGCTTCGTTCGGTTGTAACTCTTGAACGATGTGAACAGCTTCGGCTGAAAGAACGGCGCTTTTTCCGCTTTTTTGCCGGTTCCGGGCTTCGACCCTTCATTTGACCTGCGTTCATTCTTCACTTTCGGTTTCTCCATCTGCGGTTCCTCCGATCGATTCGAACTGCGGCGCTGCGCAGCCGGATTTCAATAATAGGATACCATAGAAAGGCTCTGTGTTCAAGCTTTAAAACGCCGTTCTGCAGTTATTGAGAGATCCGGCGCGCAGGCTTTCATTCCGGTTTTCGGGCATTCGGAGGCCGAAAAACGGCTGCATGGGCATCCGGAAAAAATATAAAATCCGGATGAAGGCCCTGTTTTTCTTGCTTTTTATTGCTTTTTTATTCATGGCGTTATTTCCGGCCGGACCCGAAAAACAGCGTTTTCGCTTGACATTTATTGAGGCATAGTATACACTATATCCATAATACTGTCTGCAGGTATACCCATTTGCCGGTGCCTGCAAAAGAAGTGGATAGGAGTAAACAAATGTTGACCTATATCCTAAAGCGTATCGGTTCCGCGTTGCTTACTTTGCTTGTCGTCGCAATTCTTACATTCTTCCTTATGAATGCCGTTCCCGGCAGTCCTTTCATGACGGAAAAATCGACGCCCGAGCAGATCGCGCGAGCCAACGCGAAGTATGGTCTTGACAAACCCGTCCCGGTTCAGTTTGTCAACTATATGGGGCGCCTTGTCCAGGGCGACATGGGCGTTTCCCTGAAGATGCAGGAGGGCACCCGCGTGACCGAGCTTCTCTTCGAACAGGGAAAGTTCGGGATCTCCTGCAGGCTCGGCGTCTGCGCTCTGATCGTTGCGATAATAACGGGAATCCCGCTCGGATGCCTTGCGGCATATAACCGCGGAAAATTCCTGGACAGTCTGATAAGGGTCCTGACAACTGTCGGCGTCGCGATCCCGGGCTTCGTTGTTGCGGCATTGCTGTTATTGGTGTTCTGTGAGAGGCTCGGCTGGTTCAGCCCGATCTCGGGCTCGTTGGAGGGATTCAGCAGCTATGTGCTTCCCGTGCTTGCGCTTGCGTTCTATCCGAGCTGCCATATCGCGAAGCTGACAAGGACCAGCATGCTCGATGTTATCAACCAGGATTACATCCGCACCGCGAAGGCAAAGGGTCTGCACACAAAGCGCATCGTTTTCAAGCATGCTCTGCGCAACTCGCTCATCCCCGTCATCACTTACCTCGGGCCTCTGACCGCATACATCATCACCGGCGGTTTCGTTATTGAAAAAACGTTCCAGATCCCCGGTCTCGGTAAATATTTCATCGAGAGCATCCTCAACCGCGATTACCCGATCATCATGGGAACGACGATCCTTCTCGCAGCGCTGATCGTTATTATGAACCTTGTTGTCGATATTGCATACAAGATCGTCGATCCTCGCATCACGCTGACAAAGGGGGATGCCTGATATGGAAAACAAAAGGAAATTCAACCTTAATCTGTTTCATATAAACGTCGACAAGATCGAAGGGTTCAACGACTTATCCGCATCCGACTTCGAAGCGGCCACCAAGTCCGAAAAGGACAACATGGTCACAATGCACAAGAGCATTTCCTATTGGGCGGATGCAAGGCGGCGTTTCAGAAAGAACACCGTTTCAATGGTTTCTCTCTTCGTCTTTCTTGCGATCCTGATCTTCGCTTTCGTCGGACCGCTGGTCATACCGTACAGCTACGATATGCAGCAGCGCTCCTCCGGCGACCTTAAGCCGATGCAGTATTCCGAAACCGAGCAGGCGGCGAAATCCCTTCTCGAAAGGGGCGACGCACTGTATCAGATGAGCCTGCAGAACGGTTCTTCGAACCACCTCGGCACGGTCAGCGGCATATCGTATTATTACTTCAAATATAAGAACAAGACCTATTCCTTCGCCGTTGAGAGGATCATCGAAAAATCGGCCATCCTGCTCGACGTTGACGGAGAACATAAGATAACCTGCGTCAAGGAAGCCGATATCCGGGCATTCATTGACGGCGACACTTCCAAAGCCTTGTATTTCGACTGCACCGAAGGCGAGATACCCGAAGGCGCGGTCGAGCTGCCGACAACGACGAGGGTCTTCCCGCATGTGTTCGGCACGAACGCTCAGGGCGAGGACCTTATGGCGCAGTGCATGTACGGCGCGAGGGTATCGATCATCATCGGTATTTTCGCCGCTTTGATCGTTCTCGTTATCGGCGCGATATACGGTTCGATCTCCGGCTTTGCAGGCGGCGCAGTCGACTTCGTCATGATGCGCGTGGTCGACCTCATCTATTCAGTGCCCGATGTTCTGATCGTTCTGCTGCTGCAGGTCGTTCTGAAGGATCCCCTCCAGAAATGGTTCGACAGCTCGAATCTCGGCTTCGTCAAAGCGCTCGGTGAGCTCGGCGTCGGCATCGTCAGCATCTTCATCACTTTCGCGCTGCTCTATTGGGTCGGCATGGCAAGACTGATCCGCGGCCAGGTACTGATGCTTAAAAAGCAGGAGTACGTTACCGCCGCAACGGCCCTCGGTGCTCCGACGGGCAGGATCATCAGGCGCCACCTTCTTCCGAACTGCGTCGGTCAGCTGATGATCTCCGTCTGTCTGCAGATCCCCTCGGCAATATTCCTTGAATCCTTCCTGAGCTTCCTCGGCCTCGGTGTTTCCGCTCCGATGCCAAGCCTCGGTTCCCTCTGTTCCGATGCGCTGGGTTCCCTCCGGCTCTATCCGCACAGGCTGCTGATCCCCGGCATTATCCTCAGCCTGCTGGTGCTTTCGCTGAACCTTGTCGGCGACGGCCTGCGCGATGCGCTTGACCCGCGCCTCAAGAAGTGATCGGCGAACGATCTTGTGTTGAAAGGATCTAATTATGGAAGAAACGATCGAAAAGAAAATTTCCGCACCGGAAAGTACGCCGGAAACCGAAGACGTCCTTCTTGACGTCAATGATCTAAGAGTTTCATTCTTCACTCCCGTCGGCGAGGTCAAGGCTGTCGACGGAATCAGCTACAAGCTGAAAACAAACGAAGTCATGGGCATCGTCGGCGAATCCGGTTCCGGCAAGAGCGTCGAAGCCTATGCGATCATGGGCCTTCTCCAATCTCCCGGTAAGGTTATCGGCGGAACCGTCCGTTTCGAGGGCGAGAACGTTCTCGATTTCGATAAAAAGCAGTATACGGCCTTCCGCGGGAACAAGATCAGCATGATCTTCCAGAACCCAATGACCTGCCTCAACCCCGTTTACACGATCGGCGATCAGCTCATGGAAGCGCTGACCTGCCACAACAACGACATCGAGAATGAAAACGGCGGCGAGGGAGAAGAGACCGGCGAAAAGAATTCGAAAAACAAGATCACCAAGCAGGAAGCATGGGACCGCGCTGTGGAGATGCTGAAATTCGTCGGCATCAACAATGCGGAGCGCCGCATGAAGCAGTATCCGCATGAGTTTTCCGGCGGTATGCGTCAGCGCGCGATGATCGCTATGGCCCTTATCTGCAAACCGAAGCTTCTGATCGCCGATGAGCCGACGACCGCGCTCGATGTTACAATCCAGGCGCAGATCATCGAACTCATGAAGCACCTTCAGGAAGAGACGGGCATGT
Source organism: Bacillota bacterium (assembly GCA_016288175.1). GTDB lineage: Bacteria > Bacillota > Clostridia > Christensenellales > CAG-138 > PeH17. The sequence continues at coordinate 6,206 of JAEEYN010000186.1, forward strand.
CCATCATCTTCATCACGCATAACCTCGGCGTCGTTGCGGAGATCTGCGACAAAGTCTCCGTCATGTACGCAGGGCATATAATGGAGCAGGGACCCGTCAACGAGATCTTCTACAACCCCGCGCATCCGTATACGCAGGGCCTGCTCGCTTCAATGCCGAGGCTCGACGAAGAGTCCCATGAAAGGCTGATCCCGATCGAGGGTACGCCCGTCGACCTTCTCGATCCGCCTACGGGCTGCAGCTTCGGTCCGCGCTGCGAGCACTGCATGAAGATCTGCGTCAATAAGATGCCGCCGCTGATGGATGTTGACGGCAACGGCCATAAGGCTGCCTGCTGGCTTCATGTCATGAACGCAAAGAACAAGAAGAGCGAGGAAGGAGCGCAGACAAATGAGTGAGCCCGAAAAGCTTTTGGTTGTTGAGCGCCTGCGCAAGTATTTTCCCGTTAAGGCAGGGCTTTTCAAAACGAACTATGTCCAGGCCGTCCAGGATGTTTCCCTCTTCATCAACAAGGGCGAAACGCTCGGCCTCGTCGGCGAATCCGGCTGCGGAAAAACGACCTTCGGCCGTACGGTCCTGCGCCTGCATGAACCGACTTCGGGCAAAATCGTTTACGGCGGAGAGACGATCTACGACAGCGAAACCAAATTCGCTGCAAAGATGCTCCCATACCGCCGGAAGATGCAGCTGATCTTCCAGGATCCTTCCGCTTCCCTCGACCCGACAATGACCGTTGCGGAGATCGTCGGCGAATCGATCGACGTTCATAAGCTCGCCGAATCGAAGAAGGACAGGGCGGATATGATCGCTCAGCTCCTTGAGACCGTCGGCCTCAACAGCGAGCACGCGAACCGCTTCCCGCATGAGTTCTCCGGCGGTCAGCAGCAGCGTATCGGAATTGCCCGCGCGCTGGCTGTGAAGCCCGAATTCATCGTTTGCGACGAACCTATCTCCGCGCTCGATGTTTCGATCCAGTCCCAGATCGTCAATATGCTCGAAGATCTTCAGCAGAACCTCGGGCTGACCTATCTTTTCATCGCGCACGATCTCTCCGTCGTTCGCCATATCTCGAACAGGATCGGCGTTATGTACCTCGGCTGTCTCGTCGAGCTTGCGGAAAGCTATGAGCTCTGCAGCCATCCGCTGCATCCCTATGCAAAGACGCTGCTGTCTGCGGTGCCGCTGCCCGATCCCGAAAAGAACAAAACAAGGCAAAGGATCCTGCTTGAAGGCGATATCCCGAGCCCCCTCAACCCGCCGCCCGGCTGCCGGTTCAATACCCGCTGCCCTTATGCGACGGATAAGTGCAGAGAGCAGATGCCCGAACTCAAGGAGTATGCTCCCGGCCATTACGCCGCGTGCCACATGCTCGACGAATGATCGGGCGAACGCGGTCTAACCCACGGTACAAAGGCTGAAAGCCTTGTATAAAAAAGTATGGAGGACAAAAAAATGAAAAAAGTACTTGCCATGATCCTCTGCCTTGTTATGGCAGCCGGCTGCTTCGTAGCCTGCGGTAAGAAGGAAGAGAATGATCCGCACGCCCACACCGGCACGGAAGGCAAAGGCCCCGGCGACTACGAGTTCACCGCTTGCATCGCATCCGAACCGGAAACTGTCGATCCGCAGCTCGTCAGCTCCGTCGACGGTTCCACGTATGTTATGCATATGTTCGAAGGTCTGATGAAGTACAATTCCACCGGTAAGGACGTTGCTGGCAACAAGGACGTTCTGAACTGCGAAGCTGTTCCCGGCATGGCGACTTCCTATGACACCTCCGATGACGGATTGACCTACACTTTCCATCTTCGTGAGGACGCGGTCTGGTCCGACGGCGAGCCCGTCAAGGCCGCAGACTTCGTCTATGCATGGCAGAGGCTTGTTGACCCCAACACCGCTTCTGACTACGGCTATCTGCTTGACGGCATCGTTGTGAACGCCGCCGCCATCCAGGCAGAAGAGAAGGAACCCGCCGAGCTCGGCGTTGAAGCGACCGATGATCACACCTTTGTTGTTCATATGGAAACCGCTTGCCCCTATTTCGTAGAGCTCTGCGCATTCGCATCCCTCGTTCCCGTTCGTAAGGACATCGTTGAGAAGTACGACGGTGCCGACTGGACCAAGCCCGAAAACATGGTCGTCAACGGTCCCTTCAAAATCAGCGAGTGGGTACATGACTCATACATCAAGATGGTTCCGAACGAGAAGTATTATGACTACAACTACATCGGACCCGGCAGCATCAAGTGGTATCTTTCCAGCGACGAGAATGCGATCCTCTCCTCCTATCAGTCCGGCGAGTACGCATTCTGCGAGAACTTCCCGACCGAGCAGATCGCAGCTCTGAAGAGCTCCGGAGACCTCACCATCGCTCCTTATGTCGGCGACTACTATCTCTACCTCAACTGCGAGAAGATCCCGGATTGGCGTGTACGCGCTGCGATCAACCTCTGCATCGACCGCGACTTCATCGTTGA
>JAEEYN010000187.1 GCA_016288175.1 Bacillota bacterium
GAACGGCGCGCTTCTGATCGTCAACTGCTCCGCAGGCAACGAGATCATCGGCAAAGCGGATTACAGAAAGCGCCTCGTCGCGGTACAGTCTTCGAAGACGACTTCCGCGTATCTCTATGTCAGCGCGGGCGAGGGCGAATCGACCTCCGACCTCGTCTTCTCCGGCCATGATTTTATCTATGAAAACGGAACTCTGCTCGCCGAAAACAAGCCCTTTGAAAACGGCGGCGAGCTTCTTATAACAGAGATCGACCTCGGCAGGCTCCTCTACGAGCGCCGCAGGGTCAACAGCTTCCCGTCGAGCTTCGACGATAAGCGGGTATGGTGCCTGAGCTGCGGCTATGTTCCGCGCCGCGATGAATACGAGGACGGCTACGGCGGCTATCCCGCCTGGGCGCCGGAGAACAATGTGCTCCCCGAAACGAAGCTCACAAGGCATTTCGACCGCAACCCCTTCGTTCCGAAGGACGGAAACGAGATGACCGCCCGCGCGAGGGATATCCTGACCATCCAGGCGATGGGCCTCAAGCGCCGCATCGAGCAGGTTCGTGCTTCTTCCTGCCAGATCGGCATTTCCGGCGGTCTCGATTCGAGCCTTGCGCTGCTCGTCTGCGCGGAAGCCGTCGACAGGCTCGGCTATGACCGCTCCTTCATCCACGCCGTGACTATGCCCTGCTTCGGCACAACGGCAAGAACGAAGAGCAACGCCCTGCGCCTTTGCGAAGCTCTCGGCGTGCGCTGCGACACCGTCGACATCACGGAGACCGTACGCTCCAATTTCAGGGATATCGGCCACGACGAAAGCGACCACAGCGTGACTTATGAAAACGTTCAGGCGCGCGTGCGTACGCTCGTCCTGATGAATTTTGCAAATAAGGAAAACGGTATGGTCATCGGCACCGGCGACCTTTCGGAGCTCGCGCTCGGCTGGGCGACCTATAACGGCGACCATATGAGCATGTACGGCGTCAACTGCGGCGTTCCGAAGACGCTGCTCAAGTATGTCGTCCGCTATTATGCCGACCATATCGGCAGCGAGGAAGTGAAGAAGGTGCTTTACGATATCCTCGATACGCCGATCTCGCCGGAGCTGCTGCCCCCGGACGAGGCGGGCAATATCACCCAGATCACGGAGGATGTTGTCGGTCCCTACGAACTGCACGATTTCTTCCTCTATTACGTCCTGCGCTGGGGCTATCCGCCCGCAAAGCTCTACAGGATCGCGAAGGAAGCGTTCCGCGGCAGCGAGTTTTCGGAGGAAGTGATCCTGAAGTGGCTCAAGAATTTCTACCGCCGCTTCTTCACCCAGCAGTTCAAGCGCAACTGTCTCCCCGACGGCCCGAAGGTCGGTTCCGTCTGCCTGTCCCCGAGGGGCGATTGGCGTATGCCGAGCGACGCGACGAGCCGCATCTGGCTGGATGAACTCGAAGGGCTGAACAGGATCCATATCCTGCCGAAAGAATAATTCTAACCAATACGCATCGCCGCAAGGAGGCGCCATGGCATACAACGCACTCTACCGCAAATACCGTCCTTCCCGTTTTTCGGAGGTCGTGGGGCAGGAGCATATCACAGATGTGCTACGCAACCAGATCCGAACGGGCAGGATCGCGCATGCCTATCTTTTCAGCGGGACCCGAGGGACCGGCAAAACGAGCACGGCGCGCATTTTCGCCCGCGCGGTCAACTGCCTGAACCCGAGGGACGGCGAACCCTGCGGCGAGTGCGAAGCCTGCAGGATCAATATCGCAGAAAGCATCGATATCGTCGAAATGGACGCCGCTTCGAACTCCCGCGTCGACGAGATGCGGGCCCTCCTCGACAAAGCGGAGTTCGCTCCGATCCACCTTAAAACAAAGGTCTACATCATCGACGAGGCGCACATGCTTTCGAACAGCGCGGAGAACGCCCTCCTGAAAACGCTTGAGGAGCCCCCGGCGCACCTCGTCTTCATCCTTGCGACGACGGAGCCGCAGCAGCTCCCCGCAACGATCATCTCCCGCTGCCAGCGCTTCGATTTCCGCCGCCTGTCCGTCGGCGATCTTGCGAACACGACGCGGCGCATATTGAAGGACGTCGGCGCACAGATCGATGAGGACGGCCTTATGAGCATCGCACGCGCAGCGGACGGCGGGATGCGCGACTGCCTTTCGATCGCGGATCAGTGCCTTTCCTTCAGCGGGAACCATATCACGAAGGAAGACGTTCTGACCGTTCTCGGAAGCGTCGATCCGGATTTCATCTTCGATTTTTCGGATGCGATAATCCGTTCCGACGCCGCGAACGTGATGCGCGGGATCGAAAAAGTCGTTTCCGGCGGCCGTGATCTCGGCGTTTTTGTTCAGGATCTCACGAATCATTTCCGCTCGCTGCTCTTTGCGAAGGTCATGGGCCGATGCGCCGATATCCTCGACTGCACGGACGACACCATGCAGCGCTATCTCGACCAGGCGAAGACGGCGGGCAGGGCACGCCTCGAACGTGCGCTCGATGAGCTTATGAAGCTTCAACCCGCTCTGAAATGGGTAATGCGGCCCCGCGTGCTGCTCGAAAGCACGCTGATGCGGCTTTGCCATCCCGGCGAGCAGACCGAAGTCACGGCGCTGATCGACCGCATCGAGGAGCTCGAAAGAAAGCTTGCGGAAGGCGAATTCACCGTTGCGGCCGCGCCTGCAGCACCAGCCGCCGAAAATCGGGAGGAACCGGAAAAAGCCGAAGCCGCGCCGAAAACGGAACCCGTTCCGCCCGTCGTGCCGGATACCTTCGAAGTTCCGGCGCCGACGCCGCAGGCGGAAGCAGTCTACCGTAAATTCATGGCGTCGATCACATCTGCGGATATTATGCTCGCGATGCAGCTGCAGCTTTCGGCGGCGCATTGGTGCGACAGCGAAAGCCTCTATATATGCTTTGACAAAACAAAACGTTCAAGCTATAATTACGCGCAGGAACCCGAAGTCCATTCAAGGCTTCGCCGTGCGGCGGCGCAGAGCATCGCACCGATGACGGTCGAGCTCGTGCTGAAGGACGGAAGCGTGCGCGTAAGCGACAAAATACCGGAAGAAATCTACGGAGTTAAGATAACGGAGGAATAAACAATGCAGATCCAGGCACCCAAAGGAACAAAGGACGTGCTGCCGCAGGACAGCTATAAATGGCAGTATGTCGAAGGCAAGATCCGAGAGCTCTGCCGCATCTACGGCATCAGCGAGATCCGCACACCGGTGATCGAGCATACGGAGCTTTTCCTGCGCGGCGTCGGCGACACTACGGACATCGTGCAAAAGGAAATGTATACCTTCAAGGACAAGGGCGACCGCTCCATCACTTTGAAGCCGGAAGGAACGGCGGGCGTAGTGCGCGCGTTCCTCGAAAACAGGCTTTTCAACGAAACGATGCCGCAGAAGATGTTCTATCTCAATGCGCCCGTATTCCGCTATGAAAAGCCCCAGGCCGGCCGCCTCCGCGAACACCACCAGTTCGGCGTGGAGATCTTCGGCGCCGCTTCATATGAAACCGACGCAGAACTGATGCTCCTTGCACTGAACCTTCTGAAGGAGCTCGGCCTCGATGATCTCGCGCTGAAGATCAACAGCATCGGCTGCGAAAAATGCCGCAAGGAATACAATAAAGCCCTCTATGAGTACCTCAAGGACCATATCGATTCGATGTGCAAGACCTGCCAGGGCCGCTTCGAGCGCAACCCGATGCGCATCATCGACTGCAAGGAAGAGCACTGCAAGGAGATCTGCAAAGGCGCACCCCGCACGATCGATTTCCTCTGCGACGACTGCCGCGCGCATTTCGAGGGCCTCAAGCGCTGCCTCGATACCTGCGGCGTGAAGTACGAGGTGGACACCGATATCGTCCGCGGGCTCGATTACTATACCCGCACCGTTTTCGAGATCGTTTCCAACAACGTCGGCGCGCAGGGCACCGTCTGCGGCGGCGGAAGGTACAACAACCTTGTCGAAGAGCTCGGCGGACAGCCCCTTCCCGCGGTCGGCTTCGGCCTCGGCCTCGAAAGGCTGCTGCTCGTTATGGAGAATACGAAGGCCATCTTCCCGGATCCTCCGCGCGTCAAGGTCTGTTTTGCCGCAGTCGGCGATGAACCGAAGCTCAAAGCGTTCAGCCTTGTTCAGCAGCTGCGCGAGAACGGCGTCAGCGCCGAATTCGACCACATGGACAGGAGCATGAAAGCTCAGTTCAAATACGCCAACAAGCTCAATGCGGAATACACCGTCGTCATCGGCGATGATGAACTCCGCGACGGTTCCGTGAAGGTCAAAAACATGGCGGACGGCATCGAAAATATGGTAATGCTCGACGAGATCGTGGATTTCTTTACCGAATAATGGATTTTTCAGCCGCTCCCGGATTCGGGGGCAGCTTGTTTTGAGATGGGAGGATACGCAATGGACGGAGAACTGCGGACCATAGGCACTGTTACCGAACTGAATGGCGACACGGCGACGATCGTATTCAAACGCAGTAAAGCCTGCGGCGACTGCCATGCCTGCATTTCGTTCGGCTCCGATCAGGCGCAGACCGAGCTTAAGAATACCCTCGGCGCGAAGGTGGGGGACAGGGTCTCCGTTGAACTGCATTCCGGCAGCGTCATGAAGGCGAGCCTCATCATGTACGGCATTCCGATCGTCGCGCTGCTCGCCGGAGCGATCGCAGGAAGCTTTATCAGCAATCTTTTCACGGCAATACTCGGAATCAGCGCCGCCGCGCTCGCGCTGCTTGCGATCCGGCTTTTCGAGCCGAGATTAAAAAAACGCGGCGAATTCAACCCGGTCATGATCGAGATCGTCGGGCACGCCGAAGAGAGCGGCGGGGAAGAATAAAGCCGAATAACGGACTGCGGCCGAAAGACCGCTTTTTTTGTGCGCAAAAAAGCCGGGCGGCGGGGGAAAGGGCGGGGAAGAGCCGGGCGAAAAACTCCGAAAAAAACATAATGATGTATATTATCACCAAACTATTGACAAAGACCGACATTGGTGATTTAATACGATAAAGTTTAGTAGTGTTAAACTGAATGTTTAGCGTTCGTGACCTCGAACGAAAGCAAAGCTAAACTTCCGGTTTAGCGCTTCAAAACCGAGACCGCCCGGTCTGCCTAAACCCCGCGTTTAGCAGGGCAAAACCATTTTTTCCGACCCGCGCGGAACGTTTTTCTTCGCGCCGGGCCTCAAAGGAGAGGATCGAATGATCGATATCGGAGCAAGAATCAAAGGACTGCGCCTTAAACTCGGCCTGACTCAGGAAGAGCTCGGCGCAAGGACGGAGCTTTCAAAGGGCTTCATTTCGCAGCTTGAAAGGAACCTCACTTCGCCCTCCATCGCGACCCTTGCCGACATCCTCGAAGCGCTCGGCACGGATCTCGCCTCGTTCTTCGCGGCAGGCGAAGCGAACGAGAAGGTCAACTTCACGCCGGACGATATGTTCGAAAAGACGGACGACGAGCTCGGCTCGTCGATCCTCTGGCTCGTTCCGAATGCCCAGAAGAACGCGCTCGAGCCGATCCTCGTAACGATCGCGCCCGGCGGAGCGACGCTTGAGGACGATCCCCATGAGGGGGAGGAGTTCGGCTATGTGCTTTCGGGGAGCGTCGTGCTCATCATCGGCGCAAGGAAACTGAAGCTCCACAAGGGCGACAGCTTCTGCTTCAAACCGACGGAGACGCATTACCTCGTCAACGGCGCAAAGCGGGAAGCGAAGGTCATCTGGGTCTCGACCCCGCCTTCATTCTGATACAGTAAACAAGGAGAACAGGAATGGAAAACAATCGTTTGATCGAGCTTAAAAACGTTTCAAAGGACTATAACGGGGACGTTGCCCTCGACAATATCAACCTCTACATCCGCGACGGCGAGTTTCTGACCCTCCTCGGGCCTTCCGGCTGCGGCAAAACGACGCTTCTCAGGCTCATCGCGGGCTTTATCATGCCGAGCTCCGGCCAGATCCTTATGGACGGCAAGGACCTCGTTTCCGTCCCTCCCTATAAAAGGCAGGTAAACACCGTATTCCAGAAATACGCGCTGTTCCCGCACCTCAACGTTTTCGACAACGTCGCATTCGGCATGAAGATCAAAAAGATGCCGAAGGACGTGATCAAGGAAAAAGTTACCGAGATGCTGAAGCTCGTCAACCTCGAAGGCTACGAGAAACGCTGGATCGATCAGCTTTCCGGCGGTCAGCAGCAGCGTGTCGCAATCGCAAGAGCGCTGTGCAACGAGCCGAAGGTCCTTCTTCTCGACGAGCCCCTCGGCGCGCTGGATCTTAAGCTCCGCAAGGAGATGCAGGTCGAGCTCAAACGCATGCAGCGCCAGCTCGGCATCACGTTCATCTTCGTTACGCACGACCAGGAAGAAGCGCTGACGATGAGCGACACGATCGTTGTCATGAAGGACGGCGTCATCCAGCAGATCGGCACCCCGACCGATATCTACAACGAGCCGAAGAACCCGTTCGTTGCGGATTTCATCGGCGAGAGCAACATCGTTCCCGCCGTCATGCTCGAGGATTACAAAGTCCGCATGAAGGGCATGACATTCGCCTGCGTCGACGCGGGCTTCGGCAAAAACGTCGAAGTCGACGCCGTTATCAGGCCGGAGGATATCGACATCGTCGATCCCGAAAAGGCGCGCATCTCCGGTAAGGTCGTTTCTGTCGTGTTTATGGGCGTTCATTACGAGATCGACGTCGACTGCGGCGGCTACGAATGGGTCGTGCATACCACGGATTACGCGGAAGTCGGCCAGACGGTCGGCATTTCGATCCCGCCCGACGCGATCCATATCATGAAAAAGACCAAGGCGAACAATATTTTTGATGCTGAGGTCTGGCCCACGGAAGGCAAGGTCTATATCGACAACATCGGCTTCGAGGCGAACGACCTCGGCAGCTATGAAAACAAGGAGATCGCGCTTGCGCAGATCGCTCCCGAAAAAGTCAGGCTCGTCGCGCCGCAGGATGCGGAACTCACCGGTACCGTCAAAGCCTGCATGTTCCTCGGCACCCACTACGAGATCACCGTTTCCTGCGAAGAGAACGACTGGATCGCGCATTCCCCCGATTTCATGGAGGAAGGCGAGGAGATCGGCATAAAGGTCGACGCCGCCGATATCGAACTCGGCGACAAGAAGGAGTAAACGATGAAGAGAGTTCGCCTTTCATATCCGTACGTTTTCGTATGGATGCCGATCTTCATAATAGCGCCGATGCTGTTCGTGCTCTATTATGCTCTGTTCCGGGACGGACACTTCACGCTTGAGTTCGTGAAGCAGGTCTTTGCCGACACGACCTACCTCGGCGCGTTCTGGAATTCGCTCTGGATCGCGCTTGCGACGACCGCGATCTGCCTGCTTATCGGCTATCCGGTCTCCTACATCCTCTCCAACATGAAAAAGCGCACGGCGGCGCTCGTATCGCTGCTGTTCATTCTCCCGATGTGGATGAATATGCTGCTCCGCACCCTTGCATGGAAGATCATCCTTGCGAAATGGGGCCAGCTCTACACCCCCGGCGCGGTGCTGATCGCAACGATCTACGACTTCCTGCCGTTCATGATCCTTCCGATCTATACGACCCTGATGAAGCTCGACAAATCCCATGTCGAAGCGGCCCGCGATCTCGGCGCGAACGGCGTTCAGACCTTTATGCGGGTAGTGCTTCCGCAGTCCGTTCCCGGCATCATCTCCGGCATCACGATGGTCTTCGTTCCCGCGATGTCCACCTTCGCCGTTTCGGCAATGCTTGGCGGCGGCGAGGTCGTTCTTCTCGGCCAGAAGATCGAAGAGAAGTTCCTTTCGGGAAGCCCCGGCGTTATCGGCATCGGCTCAACGCTCGCAATAGTTCTGATCATCCTTGTCATTATCTCCATGGTAATCATGAACAAGGTCGATAAGAACAAAGTTTCGGAGGGAGGTACGCTCTGGTGAAAAAGCTCGGAAAAGTTTGCAAAGCCGCGTATCTCGGCCTCGTTGTGCTGTTCATGTACCTGCCCATCGCGATCATGATCGGCATGTCCTTCACCGATTCGAGAAGCGCAACGCAGTGGCGCGGCTTCTCGTTCGACGCCTACGCCAACCTTTTCAGGGACAGAGATGTCAGCGACGCGCTGATCGTGACCCTGACCGTCGCGGCGATATCGAGCGTTCTCGCAACGATCATCGGCACCGCAACGGCGATCGGCATGCACTCGATGAAGAAACGCCCGAGGACGGTCGTCGAATCCTTCACACAACTCCCGATGGTCAATCCGGATCTTGTGACCGGTATCTCGATGATGCTTCTCTTCGCGTTCATCGGCATCAGTTCCGACCTCGGCTATCTCCGCCTTGTGATCGCGCACACGACCTTCAACATCCCGTACGTGATCTTCTCGGTGCTCCCGAAGCTGCGTCAGTCGAGCGATACGCTCTATGAAGCGGCAATGGACCTCGGCTGCAGCCCCTTCCAGGCGCTGTTCAAGGTCGTTATCCCGGATATCATGCCCGGCATCGTTTCCGGCCTGATACTCGCATTCACGCTCAGTATCGACGATTTCGCCGTCAGTCTCTTCACCGGCGGCGCAACGAAGAACCTTTCGATGCTGATCTTCTCCAAGACCGCGAAGGGCGGCGTCAACACGAAGTTCTGCGCTCTTTCCGCGCTGATGTTCCTCGTTGTTGCCGTGCTGCTGCTGATCGTCAACCTGCGCAGCATGAAGCAGGAGAAGGAAGCGGACGTCCAGAATAAAAAGGTCATGCGCAAGTCCTGACGGGCGGAGCCCGGACCGATAAAATCAAAAAACCGAGCTTATCGCCGGTAAAAATAGGAGGAACCAACAATGAAAAAAATCATCGCGCTTGTTCTTACGGCAGTAATGGCTTTGTCCATTCTTCCTCTGCTTGCCGCCTGCAACAATGCAAAAACGATCAATCTTCTGAACTGGGGCGACTACCTCGATCCCGACCTGATCGACGCCTTCAAGAAGGAGACCGGTTACAGCGTTAAGGAGACCAACGTCACCAGCAACGAAGAGATGCTGATCCAGCTCGACCAGGATGATTGCCCCTACGATATGTGCATCCCGTCCGACTATGCCGTCGAGCGCCTGATCTCGAAGGGACGCCTTGCTGAGATCGATTACAACAACATCCCGAACATCAAGTACATCGATAAGGATCTGCTGAAAAAGTGCGAAGTCTTCGATCCCGGCAACAAGTACTCAGTTCCCTATACCTGGGGCATCCTCGGGATCATGTACAACACCAAGATGGTGGATGAAGCCGATCTCGGTTCCTGGGATCTGCTCTGGAACGAAAAGTATGCCGGCCAGATCTATATGTATAACAGCATCCGCGACTCGATGGCAGCGGCGCTGATCAAGTGCGGCTACGATATCAACACCGACAACGAGCAGGAGATCAACGAGGCAGCCGACGCCCTGATCGAGCTTCGCCAGAAGGGCATCGTCCAGGCATGGCTGACCGACGACGTTAAGGATAACATGGTCAACGAGGACGGCGCGATCGCTCTCGTCTATTCCGGCGACGCGGTCTGGAGCATGAACGTTGAAGACGGCGGCAACGCTGACCTCAGCTTCTATGTTCCCGAGGAGGGCAGCAACATCTATTTCGACAACATCGTAATCCCCGTCAACAGCAAGAAGAAAGCGATGGCCGAGGAGTTCATCAACTTCCTGCTCGATCCCGAAAACGCGGCGAAGAATACCGAGTTCATCGGCTATTCCAGCCCGAACACCGAAGTTGCCGCTCTGATCGACGAATTCTTCACCGGCAACCCCGCATACTCCTTCTCCGAAGAGCAGAAGAACCGCTGCGAGATCTTCCGCGACCTCGGCGACAAGATCGAGGTCTATGAGAAGGCCTGGGACCGCGTCTTCAAGTGATGCGCAGTTAAAACGGGTTTCCGCTCGGCTCCGGCTTCGGTCGGAGCCGTTTTTCATCCGGGCGGTTTTCGGCCGGCCTTTTTCGACAGGAAACAAATATATTGCTCTTATACTTGAATATTGCATATAATTATGCTAAAATTCAAAAATAGTTTTGTACGCGAGGTGCAATATGATCAGGTTATTCGAATTGCATAAAGACCCGGGTTCATACGTCGGTCCAATCGAAGTTTCCGGCTGGATCAAGACCGCAAGGCAATCCAAGACCGTCGGCTTCATCGAGCTCGGCGACGGCTCCGCTTTCCGCTCCGTTCAGGTCGTTTACGAGACCGACGCGATCGCGGACGACGTCAAGCGCCTTCTCGATACCGGCGCTGCAATCACGGTAAAAGGTGAACTTGAACTCACTCCCGATGCGAAGCAGCCCTTCGAGATCAAGGCGAAAGAGATCACCGTCGACGGCATCTGTCCGAACGATTATCCGCTCCAGAAGAAGCGCCATTCGCTCGAATACCTCCGGACGATCCAGCACCTTCGTCCCCGCACGAATACCTTCCAGGCCGTGTTCCGCGTCCGCAGCGTCGTCGCGCAGGCGATCCACCGCTTCTTCGATGAGCGCGGTTTCGTCTATGTCCATACGCCGATCTTTACCGGCAGCGACTGCGAAGGCGCAGGCGAGATGTTCCGCGTCACGACCCTCGATATGGATAACCCGCCGAAGGGCGAGGACGGCAAGGTCGATTATTCCAAGGATTTCTTCGGAAAGACCTGCAACCTGACCGTCAGCGGCCAGCTCCACGGCGAAGCGTTCGCCCTTGCGTTCCGCGATATCTATACCTTCGGCCCCACCTTCCGCGCCGAAAACAGCAACACCGCGCGCCATGCTGCGGAGTTCTGGCAGATCGAGCCCGAGATGGCGTTCTGCGACCTCAACGGATATATGGACACCGCCGAGGCGATGATCAAATACATCATCAAGACCGTGCTCGAGCGCTGCCCCGACGAGATGGCGTTCTTCAACCAGTTCATGGACAACGGCCTCATCGAAAGGCTGACCCACGTTATGAACGCCGATTTCGTCCGCTGCAGCTATACCAAGGCCGTCGAGCTGCTGCTCGCCTCCGGCCAGGAATTCCAGTATCCCGTCTATTGGGGCTGCGATCTTCAGACCGAGCATGAGCGCTATATCTGCGAGCAGATCTATAACTCGCCCGTGTTCCTGACCGACTATCCCGCGGAGATCAAGAGCTTCTACATGCGCCTCAACGACGATGGCAAGACCGTCGCGGCGGCGGACCTGCTCGTTCCCGGCGTCGGC
>JAEEYN010000188.1 GCA_016288175.1 Bacillota bacterium
AGCGTTTTCAATTCAATGTTCCTTGGCCTTGAAGTCGAGTCACTGAACGCATGTGAAATGTTTGGCTTTGCCGGCGGGGTATCTCAGATGATTGTGCAGGATGATGGGAAAAGAATGATAAAGCGAATCAGTGATATGTCATTTGTACGATAGATCCCGGCTTGTCGGGCTGAATAGCGTGTATCATTTTGGTAGTCTTATACAAAGAAAAAATCCATCAAACGATGGGTTTTTTCTTTGTATTTGATTGAGGGGATTCGAAGCCGCGCTCTGAAATCGCAGCACTGCTGCGATTTCAGCGGCCGGCTTTTTCGACGCAGGGCGAGTGCGAAGCGAAGTTAGCGGGCTCGAGACCCGATGCGCGAAACGAGGTCATACTCGCCTTTTTGAATATTCACTGTTCGGGTCGCTGCATATTGCAAATTCCGTTTTTTTAGTGTACAATCCGACAATAAAATGAAAGGATCGATTCAATATGTCCGTACGCTTTGCAAAGGCAGAGGATCTTGACCGCATCAACGAACTCAGAAAGCAGGTCAACGATCTGCACTCCGAGGCGCTGCCTGCGATTTTCAAAAAGGGTTTTCCGGAAGAGCTTAGGGATTATGTCTTTGCGATATTCGGCGATCCGCTGAAAAAGATCCTTGTATGCGAGCGGGATGACGCCATCTGCGGCATGGCAATACTGAACCATATCACGCGTCCGAGCACGCCCTTTATGCACGAAAGGGATTTCCTTGACATCGATGAATTCTGCGTTGATGAAGCATGCCGGAGGCAGGGAGTCGCGTCCGAACTGATCGATTTCATCTCCGACTACGCAAAGAGTCAGGGCTTTGACCGGATCGAACTGAATATGTGGTAATTCAACAGCGGCGCACTCGAGTTTTATGAGGCAGCCGGTTTCACAACATACAGAAGATACATGGAAAAGAAACTCTGATACTTTGGATTTGGGGAAAAAGCGAAAGAAATGATTTATCTTATCCTTGCTGTGCTGATGAGCTCTTCGGTCTCGATCATCATGCGATGGGGCGAAAAGCACGTTAAAAACAATTTCGCAATGTTCCTGGCGAATTACATCGTCTGTTCGGCGATCGCAGGTTTCTTCCTGATGCAGTCGGGAAAACCGTTGCTCGCATCAGGCGGAGCTTTCACTTTCGCGCTGATCCTCGGCGCGATCGGCGGCGTGCTCTATCTTTCGTGTTTCGTTTTTATGAAATACAACATCACGAAAAACGGAGTGATGCTTTCAACCGTTTTTATGAAGCTCGGCGTACTCGTTCCGGTGCTGATGTCGATAGTTGTTTTCCGCGAAAAACCGACAGTCTGGCAGATCATCGGCTTCGCGCTTTCGATCGCCGCGATCGTGATCATCTATCTTCAGCCAAGCGGCAATGCCGAGGAAAAACGGAAAAAACTCAATGTTTCGATCCTCTTTCTGATCGCGCTGCTGATACTCGGCGGGTTTTCCGAATCGCTCGCGAATATCTATGATAAGTTCGGCGATGCAGAGCTGAAGAATCATTACATGCTTTGCATTTTTTCCTGCGCGGCGCTGCTTTGCGCGGTCATCCTTCTTATACAGCGGAAACCGATCGGTTGGAAAGACCTCGCCTTCGGCGTAATGATCGGCATTCCGAATTATTTCAGCACGCGATTCCTGCTGCATGCGCTTTCGAGCGTCCCGGCAGTCGTCACTTATCCGGTCTATAATATCGGCGCGATCGTCATCGTCGGGCTGTTCGGTGTTTTCGTTTTCAGAGAGAAGCTGAGCGCAAAAAAGGCGATCGGTTTTCTTTTGATAATCGTTTCGCTTGTGTTCCTGAATATCTGATTTCGCAAGAAAAGAGCCGCAGCTCAGCTGCGGCTTGTTTTTTATCGGATCATCGAAAGATAAAAATCGGCGATGCGCTTTGCCGCGTCCGGACTGTCCGGATCGACGCAAAGATCGGCGTTGGTCCTGTAATCCATGATCCTTTCGTTGTAAAGCCGGATCATCGCTTCCGCTCCGCCCCGAATCAGCGGGCGGTTTTTAAGCTTCGCAAGCACGAGCCTGTCGGGTGAGCGATCGAGGAAAATGACGATGCCGCTGTTTTTAAGGATCGGAATATTCTCCCTGTGGGTAAGTATCCCTCCCCCTGTTGCAACGATGAACCCGCCCTGGCGCGCAAGGCGAATAAGCATTTTATGCTCGAGCTCGCGGAAATGCGCCTCGCCGAAAGTATCGAAAATATCGTCGATCGAAGTTTTTTCCTCCTGCATGATCAGCGCATCCATATCCGCGCTTTTGCGGCGCAAAAGGATCTCCAGCTGACCGGCGACCCTGGTTTTGCCGGAATTGGGCATACCGACAAGATAAAGGTTGAGTGATTTGCGCTGAAGCTTCTTCGAACGCTCGATGATTTTCGAAAAAACCGCGTTAAGTGTTTCTCTCTGGTTCGGATAGCGTGCGCAGATCTCGGAAAAGATCTCCTCTTCGCGTTCGCTGTTTTCGAGAGGAATGCCGGCAGCGCGCTTGATCCTTCCGATCTGCAGCGAAAGCTCCTCGCGTTCGGCGATCAGCTGGCAGATCTCGTCATCGACCTCGTCGATATCTTTACGCAGCTGCGCAAGCGAATCCTTTACTTTTTCTTTCATAGTTTCCTGCCTTTATCCTGCATCAGAAGGTCGAGAATGCCGATCGCGGCGGCTGCTTCAACAGCGGCGAGGCCGCGAGGGAGGATGCACACATCATGTCTGCCGGTGATCGTCAGCTTAACCGCTTCGCCCGATTTGAGATCGATACTGTCCTGCTCGACAGCGATCGAAGGAACAGGTCTGAAAGCGGCGCGGAAAACGATCGGCATCCCGTTTGAGATCCCGCCGTTGATCCCGCCGGAACGGTTCGTCGCCGTTCTGCGGTCGGGAATGATCGGGTCGTTCGCTTGGCTCCCGCGCAGTTTTCCAAAGCCGAAGCCTTCGCCGAATTCGACGGCGTGAACGCCGGGGATAGAAAACAGAAGGTGCGAAAGAACGCTTTCGACGCTGTCGAAGAAGGGCTCTCCGATGCCGGCGGGAAGGGAGACGATCTTGCATTCGGCAACGGCTCCGACGCTGTCGCCGGAAGCGCGCAGTTCATCGAAAAGGGCTTCAAGAGGGCGGCGGACCGAAGCTTCGACGAGCGGGAACATGGGGTCGAGCTGCGGCAGTTCGTTGCTCACGGGATCAAACGGCTGATCGGCAATATCGAGGACGCTGCAGATATGCGATGCGATGGAGACGCCCTTGCCGGAAAGGATCTGTTTCGCCACGGCACCGGCAAAAACGAGCGGCGCCGTCAGCCTTCCCGAAAAAGCCCCGCCTCCGCGAAGATCGCAGCATTCACCGTATTTTTCGAAAGCGGCAAGATCCGCATGTGAAGGCCGTGGTGCGGTAAAGGCGTAATCGCCGGGACGGCTGTCTTTATTTGGGAAAATGACGGTAAGCGGAGTTCCGCATGTCGTTCCTCGATAGAGTCCCGAAAGGATCTCATACGAATCCGTCTCTTGGCGGGAGGTGCTGAATGCGGCAGCCCTTGGCGAACGGCGGAGCAGGTCGGAGTCGATCGCTTCGAAATCCGGTGAAAAGCCGGACGGGATACCGTCGATAACACAGCCGACGCAGCTGCCGTGGGATTCCCCGAATAGGGTTATGCAAAAATTATTCCCGAATGAGTTCATGAACAGTACCTCCGAGGCGTTCAAAGTCGCTGAAGAACCGCGGCGCGCTTTTTTTGACGGCATCCGCGCCGCGGATAATGACAGGTTCGCAGCAAAGAAGCGATGCGACTGCCGCCGCCATTACGATCCGGTGATCGCCGAAAGAATCGACTTCGCCGCCGCAAAGTTTTCCTTCGCATCCGGGAATAACAGCGTAATCATCGAAAACATAAATACTGCCGCCGATGGATTCGATCAAGCGGCGTGTGGAAAGGACGCGGTCGCTTTCCTTCGTTTTTAGGCGCGCGATATCGGTGATTACCGTGTCTTCCTGCTTTTTCAGCGCGCATACGCAAAGAATGGGGAAGAGGTCGGGACAGTTGCGCACGGAAACGCGGCTTTCCGGCAGAAGGCGGTGGACGGCATGATCCGGCTGGCTGGCAGCGCTCTCACCGCCGTTGATGACGACGGGGCGGAAAGTATCGCCGCCGATAAGGTAATTCGCCGCGGCAAAATTGGCGGCGTAGGAATAATCGGGCTGAAAACAGAAGCTTTCCGGAAGCGCGGGGACACAGCAATCCGCATAATAGAAACCGTCTTCGGAAAGCCGGACAGAAATGCCGAATTCGGAAAGAAGCTTTAAAGTAAGTTCAATATAAGGCAGGGAAACGGGATCCGTAAGTTTTATCGAAAGCTCGGGGACGGCCGCAAGGCACAGCAACAGCCCGCTCGCTGTCTGTGAACTTTCGGAGGCGTCAAGCGTGATACGCCCATGTGGAACGCTTCCGCGAACGGAGATCAGCATCTCGCCGCTTTCGCGATAATGCGAGAATTCCCAGCCCAGATCGGAGTATCCGCCGAAAATTTCGCGGCGGAAAAGGGATCCGCCGACGGAAAAAACAGCGAGGCCTTTACGCGAAAGCACGATCGGAGCAATAAGGCGCAGCAGCGCAGCGGAATCGCCGACGGGAATCACGGCATCGCAGTCTGAGAAAAATGCTGTTTCGATCCCTTCGGCGGCGGCGTTGATGTCGTCTCCGTTTTCTTCCGAAAAGCTAATTATGGATGAAGGCCGTGTGCCTGAGAGCGCGGCAAGGATCAAAAAACGGATCACCTCGCTCTTGAAAGGCGGCGGGGTGACCGTTCCGTGAAGTTCTGATGCTGTAACGAGCAGGTCCTTCATTTCGATTCAAGGAAAGCGGTCAGTTTTGAAATCGGGACATCCGCAAGGAAAGGTTCGCCGAATGCTTTGATAAACGGCATCGAGATGCTCTCGCCGCTGCGCTTCTTGTCATGGAAAACAAACCTTGCCGCTTTTTCCCGGAAATCCGAAAAAACGGTCGGAAGGTTTTTGCTTTCGAGAAGCTCTTTGATGAGCGGCGGTACCGAGCTGTCGGTCAGCCCCGCGTCCGCGGCGAAAAGCGCTTCGCTGTAGATCCCGAGAGCAACGGCTTC
>JAEEYN010000189.1 GCA_016288175.1 Bacillota bacterium
CCTATACGAACGGCAACGACGATGCGTTGAGTTTTTCCCTGCGGCGCCAACGGCAGGATCGCTGCCGTTGACTGCTCCAATGACAGCGGAAGCACATTTATCACATTTTTTGTCGTTCACAGCACAGCAATATTTTTTTAAAAAGCACTTGACAGGTTCACTCTAACGTGTTAGAGTATAAGTATACTCTAATGCGTTAGACTAATCCATTTTGAATGGAGGACCTTGAAATGGACGTTCCGAAGATTTTTGAAAGCGAATACCGGTTCTGCACGATCCTTTGGGAGCATGAACCGATCAAATCGAGCGCGCTCGCGGCGCTCTGCGGCGAGAAGCTCGGCTGGAAACCGACCACGGCCTATACCGTGATGAAGCGGCTTGCGGAGCGCGGCGTGATCGAGAACCGCGATACGATCGTCCGCTCCCTCGTGAAGCGCGAGGAGGCGGAGCAGGCGGAGATCGACGAGCTCGTCGAAAAAAAGTTCGGCGGCTCCGTTCCCGCCTTCGTCGCGGCGTTCGCCAAAAACCGCCGCATCAGCGATGAGGAAGCCGCCGAGCTGCAGAAGCTCATCGACGGCATGAGGGGGCGGTGAAAGGCATGGAACACGCGTTTTTCACCGTTTTGAATATGTCCGTCGCGGGCGCGTTCGCGATCCTGCTTGCGCTTGTGCTGCGGCCCCTCCTCCGGCGCGGCGCGAAATGGACGCTGCTTATCGTCTGGGGCGTGGTCGCGCTGCGGCTGACGGTCCCGGTCTTCTTTGAAAGCAGTCTTGCCCCGCTCCCCGCGGCCTCGTTTGCGGGAACGAGCAGCAGCGCTCCCGACGCTTTTGCCGAAAAAGCACCCGCGGCGTCTTTTTCGCCCGAAAGCGCCGCCCCGGCGCAGACCTTCCGGCCGGTTCCGACCGCCGCTGCGACGGACGGTCCCTTCGTCGGGCAGAATGTTACCTCCGTGCCGGTCCGAACAGCCCGGCCTTCCGGGACAGCGCTTCCCTCTCCGACCGGCGAAGCTCCGCACTCCTCCGCCCCGGCCGCGACCGAAGCGCCGCTGATCCCGGCGATCACGGACGAAACGCCCTCCTCCCCCGCGGGCAGCGGCTCCCGCGCGGTCCGCATCCTCTTTTGGATCTGGCTCGCGGGCTGCAGCGCGATGCTTTGCTATTCGCTGGTCAGCTATTCCCTTCTTAAAAGAAAACTCGCCTCCGGCGTTCTCCGGCGGGAAGGCGTTTACGAAAGTGAGTATGCCCGCTCACCCTTCACGCTCGGCATCCTGCGGCCGAATATCTATATCCCCTTCGGGCTCGACGACAGGCGCCTCGATTACGTTCTCGGGCATGAAAAGGCGCATCTGCGCGCCGCCGACCATGTCTGGAAGGCCCTCGGTTTCGCGGTGCTGAGCATCCACTGGTTTAACCCGCTCGTTTGGCTCGCCTACGCGCTGTTCTGCCGCGATCTCGAGCTCGCCTGCGACGAACGCGCCGTGCGGAACCTTTCCGAGGAGGAGCGCATCGAGTATTCCCAGACCCTTCTCGACCTTTCCGCGAAAAAACACAGCCTCGGCCCATCCCCTCTCGCGTTCGGAGAGGGCGACGCCAAAGCGCGGATAAAGTCCGTGCTGAGCTACAAAAAACCGAAAGCGGCAGTGATCGTTCTCGCCATCCTGCTTGCCGCTGCGCTTGCGGCCTGCAGCTTCACGGCGAATAAACCTGCGGAAAACGGCGATGCCGGCAAGGATGCGGATGCTTCCGATACTCCCGCGCCGGATAATACTCCCGCGCCGACGGGAACGCCCGAACCGACGGCAACTGAAACTCCCCCATTTGATCCCGATTCGCTCGGATTTACCCAAGCCGTGCTGCCCGTCGGGGACGGCGAAGGGGAGATCTCCGTTTACACGGGCTTCGAGGACGACGTTTCCACGGGGCCGGAGGATTTCCTTGTTCAGGACGGCTTGATCTGGGTGCTGAATTCCGCCGCGCCGACCAGGAGCGTGCTTTGCCTGTATCTTGACGGCAGTCTTGCCCGCAGCTATCCGATCGAGCCCGGCTACCGTCCCGGTCAGCTCGTCCGCCTCTGCGTCGGCAGCGATAAGCTCTACGTGATCGACCTTATGGGTTATATGTACGTTCTGGATCGCGAAAGCGGGGAAATTACTGCGACGGTTTCTCTTCCGACCGGCGAAAACTTCATCGGCGACGGCTTCGCGGGCTCGATCGTCTATATGGCCGAGGAAAACGGCCGGCTCGGATTCACGGTGCGGACGTATACGGATACCGAGACCTTCTTCACCTCCTACGCTTACGATCCCGAAACCGCCCGCGTGATCCCGGCTTCCGGCGTCGACGGCGAAAACACGGGCGTCCATTACAGCCTGCGCGATGCCGCGACAGATCGGGAATACCGCTTCGACCTCCCCGCGGGGTGGATGTTCACGGAGCTTCTCGGCTTACTTCCGGACGGCTCCTGCTATGTTTCCGCGGTCCGCAGCGCCGACTTCCCGCCGTACCCGCGGGCGGTATTCTGCTTCGGCGCCGACGGCAGTCTGCTATACCAAACCAC